>CALCWL010000508.1 GCA_937906285.1 uncultured Rhodanobacter sp.
TGAACCTCGCGCCGCCGGCGTGGTCAACGAGCGGCACGACCGGGCGAATTGCGCGCCAGAATGGCAGCCGGGCGTCGTGTTGCCGCTTTCTCCCCGTACCGGAGTCTCCATGCGCATCCTGCTGGTGGAAGACGATCCCTCCATCGCCGAGGGCATCCGCACCTCGCTGCGCCAGGGCGGGCACGCGGTTGACCACGTGGCGGACGGCGGCCAGGCCGACGCCGCGCTGCGCGATCACGGCTACGACCTGCTGGTGCTGGACCTGGGCCTGCCGGGGCTGGATGGCAGCGAGGTGCTGCAGCGCCTGCGCCGCCGCGGCAAGGGCGTGCCGGTACTGGTGGTGACCGCGCGCGACGGCCTGGCCGAACGCATCCGCGTGCTCGACCTCGGCGCCGACGACTATCTGGTCAAGCCGTTCGCGCTGAGCGAGTTCGAGGCGCGCGTGCGCGCCCTGCTGCGCCGGGTCAGCAGCCAGGGCAAGCCGGAACTGCAACTGGGCCGGTTGCGGCTGGACCTGCCCGGCCACCGCGCCTGGGTCGATCGCCGGCCGCTGGAGCTGACCGCGCGCGAGTTCGGCCTGCTCGAAGCGCTGGCGCTGCGCGCCGATCGCGTCACCAGCCGCGCGCAACTGATCGAGGCGCTGTGCGACTGGGACCAGGAACTGACCGACAACGGGCTGGACATCGCCATCCATCGCCTGCGCCGCAAGCTGGACGGCAGCGGCACCGGCGTGCGCACCATCCGCGGCCTGGGCTATCTGCTGGAGGAGCTGGCCGACGCTGGCGGCGCCGCATGAAACGCCCCGCGCCCATGCGCCCCAGCCTGCGCCGGCGACTGCTGGTGTTCCTGCTGATCCCGATGGCGACGCTGTTGCTGCTCGATGCGCTGCTGAGCTACGGCGTGGCGCTGGGCTACGCCAACCGGGTGCACGACCGCGACCTGGCCGACGATGCGCGCACCCTCGCCAAGCTGCTGCAGAACAACCCGCTGGGCGGCCGGCTGTCGCGGCAGGCGCGTTTCCTGCTCGAATACGATCCGGACGGACGCAGCTATTTCAGCGTGCGCAGTTCCAGCCAGGGCCTGCTCGCCGGCGATGACCGGTTGGCCGCGTCACCGACGCCGACCGCCGCCGGCCTGCCCGCGCTGTACGACACCCGCCTGGACGGCCACGCGCTGCGCGCGGCCACCGTGCGCGAAGACATGCCGGGCGATGCCGCCGGCCAGCTCACCGTCACCGTGGCCGAGACGCTGCACGACCGTCGCGAACAGGCCCGCGAGATCCTGCTGCTGGCGGTGGTGATGCAGACCCTGCTGATCGTCTGCGTGCTGTCGCTGGTCTGGTTCGGCGTGCGTCGCGGCCTGCGCGTGCTCGATCCGCTGACCGCGCGGCTGGCCGCCCGCTCCAGCGAACTCACCCCGATCGACGGCCCCGACGTGCCGCAGGAGATCCAGCCGCTCACGCGCACCATCGACGCGCTGTTCGGGCGACTGCGCGACATGCTGGCGCTGCACGACCGTTTCATCGCCGACGCCGCGCACCAGCTGCGCACGCCGCTGGCCGGACTGAGCCTGCACGCCGATCGTGCGCTGGCCGATCCCAGTCCGGCCAACCAGGCCGACGCGCTCGCCCACATCCAGCGGCTGACCCGGCGCGCCGCGCGCACCGCCTCGCAACTGCTGGCGCTGACCCGCGCGCAGGCGGCGCCGCCGGAGCAGGGCGGACAACAGCGGATCGACCTGGCCCGACGGGTACCCGAGATGGTCGCCCAGCGCGTGCACGAGGCGATTCGCGCGGGCATCGACCTCGGCTACGAGGGCGGCACGCCGCCGCTGTGGGTGCTCGGCGAACCCGCCGGCGTGCAGGATCTGCTCGACAACCTGATCGACAACGCGGTGCATTACGCCGGCCGCGGCAGCGAAATCACCGTGCGGCTGCGCGCGCGCGACGATGGCGGCGCCAGCCTGCTGGTCGAGGACAACGGTCCGGGCGTGCCGCCGGACCTGCTGCCGCGGCTGAGCGAGCGCTTCTTTCGCGTCGGCGCCAGCGCCGAGCCCGGCAGCGGGCTGGGCCTGGCCATCGTGCAGCACATCGCCGGTCGCCATGGTGCCGAGCTGGTCTTCCGCAACATCGAGCCGCACGGCCTGCAGGTGTCCGTGCATTTCCCGCCGGTGTCCCATGCGGTGGACGCGCCGCCATGAACGCCTCCGTGGCCGGCGCCGCGGGCGATAAGGCCGGCGAAAGATTCGCACCCCACAATGGGGCTCCGACTTCTGCCCCGGCCCCCGCCCACGTGCTGCGCGGGCGGCCCCCCTGGAACATGCCCGCCGAGTTCGCCCGCCTGAACCCCGCTGCATCCGGCCCATGCAGGCGCACCCGCCTGCTGTTGCCCGCGCTGCTGCTGTGCGTGCTGGCCGGCTGCGCCGAACCGCTGCCGAAGCTGGCGCCGCCGCAGTCCGCCCAGTGGCGGCATGCGACCGCCTCCGCGCCGGCGGCGACAACCGACCCCGCACTCTGGTGGCAGGCGTTCCACGATCCGGCGCTCGATGCGCTGGTCGAGCGTGCGCTGACCGACAACCTCGACGTGGCGCAGGCGGTCGAGCGCTTGCGCGCGGCGCGCATCCTGCGCCGGCACGCCACCGATCGTTATCGGCCCGGCCTGAGCGCGCGCACCGACGAGGCGATCGATCCGGACGCCAGTGCCTCGTTCTTCGTCGCCGGCTTCGACGCCAGCTGGGAACTGGGCCTGTTCGGCCGCGCCGAGGGCAGCCGCCGCGTGGCGCAGGGCGAGCTGGACGCCGGCGTCGCCGACCTGCGCGCGGCGCGGGTCAGCCTGGTCGCCGAGGTGGTGCGCGAATGGATCGGCCTGCGCACCGCGCAGCGACAGGAGCAATTGCTGCAGCAGGTGGCCGCCGAGCGCGCGCGCGCCTGGCAGTTGCTGCAGGCCCGCCAGCGCCTGCAACTGGCCGCACCCGCCGCAGTGGATCAGGCCGCGGCCGCCAGCGCGCAGGCCGCGGCCGCGCTGGCGGCACCGCGCCAGGCGATCGACGCCAGCGCCCAGCGGCTGGCCGTGCTGCTCGGTCGCGAGCAACCCGATCCGGCCTGGCTGCAGCGCGCGCCGCCACCCGAACTGGGTGCGTGGCGGCTCGGCGCCACCCCGGCCGACCTGCTGCGCACGCGTCCGGAAATCGCCCGCGCCGAGGCCGACGTGCTGCGCGCCGCCGGCGAACTGGCGCTGGCCCACGCCGACATGTTCCCCAGCATCGGCATCGGCGGCTCGCTGGCGTGGGCTACCGACATCAACAACAACCACCGTTTCTCCACCACGCCCAACGCGATCACCTCGTTCGGCCCGAGGATCAGCATCCCGCTGTTCGACTGGGGCATGCGGGTAGCGGCGCACCATGCCAGCGCGCACCAGCTCAAGGCCAGCGTGCTGGCCTATCGGCAGGCGGTGCTGCAAGGCGTGGCCGAGGTGGAGACCGCGCTCGGCAACTTGCATCAGCAGGGCGAGCGCGAACGCCACGACCAGGCCGCGTGGCAGGCGCTGCAGCACGCCGACCAGGTGCTGCGCCGGCGCGTCGCGCTGCGGCTGGACAGCCCGCTGCAGCAGCTCGACGGCCGCATCGCCGCAACCCAGGCGGCGCTGGAACTGGACGACGCGCGTGCCGCCCGCGCGCTGGCCTACGTGGCCTTGTTCAAGGCGCTCGGCGGCGCACCGCCCCCCGCGGCAACGACGGCGCCGACTGCCGCGGCCAGTGCAGCGGCGCCGCGCTGATGGTGGCCCTCGCGCGCAAGACGCTGGTCTACGAATGGCGGCGGTTCCTGCCGGCGATGCTGGCGGTCGGTTTCGCCGGCCTGCTGCAGCTGCTGCAGATCGCGCTGGTCCTGGGCATCTTCGGCAGCACCAGCCTGTACGTCACCGGCTCGGCGGCCGAGGTCTGGGTGGGCTATCCCGGCACGCAGAGCGTCGGGCTCGGCCGCGCGATCGACGCGGACGTGGCCTCGCACCTGCGGATGGACCCTCAGGTGCAGCGGGTCGAGCCGTACCTGTGGGTCGACGGCGACTGGCGCGGGCCGCGCGAGACCGGCGGCGTGTCGGTATTCGTCTCCGGCATCGACCCGGCCGCCGACGGCCTGATGTTCGCCAAGGTGCTGCCGCCGGCGTTGCGCGCACGGCTGGCCGAGCCCGACACGATCGTCATCGACCGCTCCGCGCTGGACCAGCTCGGCGTGGGCATCGGCCAGAGCGCCACCATCAACGGTCATCGCGTGCGCGTGGTGGGCATCGGCAGCGGGCTGCGCGCGCTGGGCGGGGTCAACGTGCTGTGTTCGCTGGAGACCGCGCGCGAGCTCGACAACGATCCGACCGACACCGGCCCGACCTACCTGGTGGCGAAACTGCGTGATCCGACCCGGGCCGAGGCGGTGGCCGCGCGCCTGCGCGGCGCCACCGCGTTCGGCCCGTACACCGCCTGGACCGCACGCGATTTCGCCAATCGCTCGGTGCGCTACTGGCTGTTCGACACCGGCGCCGGCGCCGGCGTGCTGTTCCTGGCCGGCATCGTGTTCCTGGTCGGCACGGTGATCACCAGCCAGACGCTGATCGCCGCGGTCAACGGTTCGGTGCGCGAGTACGCCACGCTCAACGCGCTCGGCGTGGGCGTGGGCGCGCTGCGCAAGGTGGTGCTGGAGCAGGCGTTCTGGGTCGGCGCGCTGGGCCTGCTCGGCGCCAGTGCGCTGGGCCTCGTGCTGATGCTGCTGGCGCGCAGCCAGGACGTGCCGGTGGTGCTCAACGTGGCGGCGGCGCTGGGCTGCATCGCGCTGGTGATGGGGCTGGCCGCGGTCTCCGGGCTGGCCGCGATGCGCAGCCTGCGCCGCGCCGATCCGGCCAACCTGCTGCGATGAACGCGATGTCCGCCAGCACCGGAACCGCGCGCGCGCCGTCGTTGCAGGCCGACAACGTCAGCAAGGCGTTCGTCTCCGGCAACCAGCGCACGCAGGTGCTGGACGGGCTCAGCCTCGACATCGAGGCGGGCGAGCTGACCCTGATCTCCGGTCCGTCCGGCTGCGGCAAGAGCACCTTGCTGGCCGTGCTCAGCGGCTTGCAGAAAGTGGACGGCGGCCGCGTGCGTGCGCTCGGCAGCGAGCTGGGCCAGCTCGACCTGCGTGCGCTGGAGCGCTTCCGCCTGCAGCACACCGGTTTCGTGTTCCAGGGCTTCAACCTGTTCCCCGCGTTGAATGCGTTCGAGCAGGTCGAGCTGCCGCTGAACCACATGGGCCTGTCGCGCGACGAGGCGCGCCGGCGCGCGCGGCAATCGCTGGAGGAGGTCGGGCTGGCGCATCGCATGCGGCTGCGTCCGTCCGAGCTGTCCGGCGGCGAGAAGCAGCGCGTGGCGATCGCCCGCGCGCTGGCCAAGCAGCCGGAGCTGCTGTTCGCCGACGAGCCGACCAGCGCGCTGGATGCCGCCAACGGCCAGGTCATCATCGACATCCTGCATCGCATCGCGCACGCCCACGGCACCACCGTGCTGTGCGTCAGCCACGACCCGCGGCTGGTCGTCCACGCCGACCGCGTGCTGGCGATGGAGGACGGCCGCATCCTCAGCGACCGGCGCCCCGCGGCACCGGCCATCGATTCCCAGGAACCCGCCCCATGACCTCGCTCGCACCGCATTCCCCGCACCGCCGCGCGCTCCGGTTCGGCATCCTCGCGCTGGGCGTCGCCGGGCTGCTCGGCGGCTGCTCGCAGCCGGGCGACGCACCGGTCGGCGCCGCCGCACCGGTCGCCCGTTACGCCGCGGTGGCGCGTGGCCGGATCGACATCGAGGGTGGCCTGCTGGAACTGTCGATGCCGCGCGAAGGCGTGCTCGCCACGGTGGCGGCGCACGAGGGCGACCGCGTGAAGCGGGGCCAGTTGCTGGCTGCACTTGATGCGCACCCTGCGCAGCTGGCGGTGGACGCCGCACAGGCGCAACTGGAGCAGGCGCAGGCACAGCTCAAGCTGCTCGGCGTCAAGCAGCAGGCGGCGCGGCAGCGCGCGCAGCGCCTGGCCGCCGCCGCGGCCGTCGGTGCCGGCGACGGCCAGAGCGCCGACGACGCGCGCGAGGCCGCCGCCCAGCTCGACGCCGAGCAACTGGCCGCGCACGCCGCGCAGGACATGGCCGAGCAGAAGCTGCGCGAAGCCCGCTACGAACTGCAGCAGCGCAGCCTGCGCGCGCCGTTCGACGCCCAGGTGGTGCACGTGGCGGCGCAACCCGGGGCCAGCGTGTCGCCGAGCTCCGGCGCGCTGTTCACCCTGCTGCCGGACAAGCCGCGCATCGTGCGCGCCGAGCTCAACGACAGCTTCGTCGGCGCGGTCCACCCCGGCATGCCGGCCGAGGTCAGCGCCGACAGCGATCGCGACGGAAGCCACTGGGCCGCGCACGTGCTGCGCATCGGCAAGGTGTACGGCCCGGCCACGCTGGAGAACGACCCGCAGGTGCGCGCCAACGCACGCACGGTGGAGTGCGTGCTGACCTTCGACCAGCCGTCGTCGCTGCGCATCGGCCAGCGCGTGGTGGTGCGCTTCGGCACGCCCGCCGGCGCGGCGAAAGACTGAGGAAACCGCGCCCGGCGATCATGCCGGCGACAAACCGCCACGATTCCGTTCCGCCAGGCCTGCGCGTGATCCAGCAAACCGACTTCTTCCTCGAGGGTGGCCGCCGCGGCGTGCTGCTGATCCACGGCCTCACCGGCACGCCGATGGAAATGAAGCTGCTCGGCAAGGGCCTGAACCGCGCGGGCTTCACCGTGCACGGCATGCAGCTGGCCGGCCATTGCGGCAGCGCCGACGACCTGCTCGCCACCGGCTGGCACGACTGGTACGCCAGCGTGCAGCAAGCCGCCGACGACCTGCGCGACAAGGTCGACCAGCTGTTCGTCGGCGGGCTGTCGATGGGCGCGCTGCTGGCCTTGAAGCTGGCCGCCGATCGTCCGGGGCAGGTCGCCGGCGTGGGCGTGTACGGCGCCACCTTCCGCTACGACGGCTGGAGCATTCCGCCGCTGGCCCGGCTCTCGTTCCTGCTGCCGCTGCTGAAGAAACTCGGCATCGGCCGCGGCCGCAGCTTCATGGAGCAGCCGCCCTACGGCATCCGCGACGAGCGCCTGCGCGCGCAGGTCAGCGCGGCGATGCTCGGCGGCGACAGCGCCGCCGCCGGCTTGCCGGGCAACCCGTGGTATTCGCTGGCGGAGATGTACGGCTTGGCCGCCAGCGTGCGGCGCCAGCTGCCGCAGGTGACCGCGCCGTGCCTGGTCGCCCACGCCAGCGACGACGACGTCGCCAGCCCGAAGAACGCCGAGCTGGTGGTGCGCGCGGTCAGCGCGCCGACCGAGCTGCTGCTGCTCGACGACAGCTACCACATGATCACCATCGACAAGCAGCGGCGCACCCTGATCGAGCGTTCGGCGGCGTTCTTCGACGGCATCGCCGCCTCGCGCGCGGCGGCCTGACCATGCCGGCGGCGGGCGCCATCTCCCCCCTCGTTGCCAGTCTCTGGCTGCTCAACATCGTGCTCGACACCGGCGGCCAGCTGGCGTTCAAGGCGGCGGCGGGCGACCCGACGGCCGGCGACGGCCTGGCGCGCTGGCAGCACATGGCGTCGCGCCCGTGGCTGTGGCTCGGCATCGCCAGCTACGTGATCGAGTTCCTGGTGTGGATCGCCTTCCTGTCGCTGATCCCGCTGTCCGAAGGCGTGCTGCTCGGCTCGATCAACATCGTGGCGATCATGCTGGCCGGGCGCTTCCTGTTCGGCGAAAAACTGACCCGGCTGCGCGTCGCCGGCATCGCGCTGGTGACGCTCGGCGTGGCCATCGTGGGGCTGGGCGCATGAAGCGCTTCTACCTGTTCGGCTTCCTGCTGCTGATGGGTTTCGACACGCTGGCGCAGGTCAGCTTCAAGGTCGCCGGCAGCCAGGCGCTGCCGGTGGCCGCCAGCCTGGCGTGGCTGTTGCGTGTGTTCGGCCAGCCGTGGGTGTACGGCGCGGTGGTCGGCTACGTCGGTGCGTTCTTCACCTGGATGGCCTTGCTGAAACACGCGCCGATCGGCCCCGCCTTCGCCGCCTCGCACCTGGAGGTGGTCTCGGTGATGCTGCTGTCGGTGTGGCTGTTCGACGAACACCTCACCCCCGCCCGCGTGCTGGGCGCCATCGCGATCGTCGCCGGCATCGTCTGCCTCGGCCTGGCCGAAGGCCGCGAACAGGCCGCCGAACCCGCGGCGGCCTGAGCACGGGCCACGCCCATGCTGCCCCGCCGCCACCACGAACTGCCGCCCACCGCCGGCCTGCCGCTGCACCTGGCCGACCTGCGCCCCGGCGCGCCGACGCTGGCCGGCGACCTCGCCACATGGCTGGACACGCCGCCGCTGCAACTGACCTGCTCCGGCACTGCCGCGCTGATGCTCGCGCTGACCACGCTGCGCGAACGGCAGCCGCAGCGCCGCCGCGTGGTGGTGCCGGCATTCACCTGCCCGCTGGTGGCGATCGCCGTGCGGCAAGCCGGGCTGGAGCTGCAGTTGTGCGACCTGCGTGCGGGTCACCACGACCTGGACCCGGCCGCGCTGCGCGTCGCCTGCGACGAACGCACGCTGGCGATCGTGCCCACCCATCTCGCCGGCCGCGTCGCCGACGTCGACGCCGCGCTCGCCGTCGCGCACAAGGTCGGCGCCTACGTGATCGAGGACGCCGCGCAGGCGCTGGGTGCGCGCCGGGCGGGCGGCGCCAGCGTGGGCCTGGCCGGTGACGTGGGCTTCTTCAGCCTGGCCGCCGGCAAGGGTCTGTCGATCTACGAAGGCGGCCTGCTCACCGCGCGCGATCCCGTGCTGCGCGAGCGGCTGGCCGACGCGGCGGCGCGCGTGCCGCGGCAGCCCGGCCGGGAATGGCGCCGGTGTTTCGAACTGTTCGGCTACGCCGCGCTGTACCGGCCGTGGGGGCTGCGGCTGGCCTATGGCGATCCCTTGCGCCGCGCGCTGCGCCGCGGCGACGCGATCGCGGCGGTGGGCGACGATTTCCCGCCGACGATTCCGCTGCACCGCGTCGGCCGCTGGCGGCAGGCGGTGGGAGCGCGCGCGTTGCCGCGCTTGCCCGGTTTTCTGGCGCAACTGGTGGCGCAGGCGCAACGATACCTGCCGCGGCTGCGCCGCGTGCCGGGCGTGCAGGTGCTGGACGACCCGTCGCGCGCCCGGGGCACCTGGCCGTTCTTCCTGCTGCTGCTGCCCGACCGGCCACGCCGCGACGCCGCGCTGGCGCAGCTGTGGCAAAGCGGCTTCGGCGTCAGCCGGTTGTTCATCCACGCGCTGCCCGACTATCCCTATCTCGCCGGCACCGTGCCCGCCGCCGACGTGCCGCACGCCCGCGACTTCGCCGCGCGCAGCCTCACCATCGGCAACAGTCCGTGGCTGACGGATGGGGACGTCGAGACGATCTGCCGCGTGCTCGAAGACGTGCTGCGCTGAAGATCAGGCGGATCGCGCCGCGATCCCCGCCAGCAGTTCGAGGTTCAGCGCATGCTGCTGCGCCTGCCAGCCGGCGAGCTGCGCGGGGTCGATCACCGGCTGCGCGTCCAGCGCCGACAGCTTGCGCTTCCACCAGCTGCGATAGCGGTAGTGCGAGATCTCGCCGTTGATGTCGCTGCCCACCAAGCCGCGACGCAGGCCGGCGATCAGCGCCAGCGCATGGCCGGGTTGCAGCTGGCCCTGGTCCCAGTTGGTGCGCGCCACCTCGGGCGCGAACACGTCCTTGTCGATCGACAGGTAGGCCGGCGCGGCCTGTGTGCGCTGGCATGCGACGAACGCATCGACCATCGCCGCGGCCGTGTCGAAGTCGCGGAACGCGTGCGCCAGACCGAGCCGACGCGCCCAGCCGGTATCCACGCCGATGCTCCAGTAGCTCAGCCTGCCGCGCCGCAATGGCGTCAGGTAGTTCTCCCACGCATGCCCGGCACCGATGTCGGCGGAGGTGATGCCGAGCACGTGCACGTGGCTCACCTGCGGCAGCCGCGCCACGCGGCGCACCCACGAGCCGCAGTGCACGCCGAACGGGAAGCGCATGTTGTCCGGGTGGTTGTCCAGCACCACCACCTGGAACGGCGCCTCGCGGCGCACCCGCGCGATCAGCGGCCAGCTGAGGTGATGGAAGTCGCCGCTGCCGGTGAACACCGTGCCGTACTCCGCCGGCAACAGCTCGTCGAGCACGCGCGCGAAGCGCCGCAGGGCGGCCAGCGAACAGCCGAAGCGGATCGACTCCTGCCAGTGTTCCAGCGGCAGCACCAGGCGGTCGCGCAGCGGGCCGACCGAGCGGTCGATGTCCAGCACGATCGGCCGGTGCGAAAGCTCACTCATCGGCGTTCGCCTCCTGCCACTGGCGGTCGCTCTCGAAACGGCCACCGAGACGGTGCAGCAAGGCGCGCATCAGCGGATTGCGCGCGTACACCGCGTGGCGGGGGAAGGTCATCCGCGCGCCGAGAAAGGCCTTCACTTCCGGATCGGTCCAGCCGGCCACGTAGTGCGTCAGGCCGCGCTCGCGCGCGTAGTCGAGATTGTGCATCCAGCTGACGAAGTACAGGTTGTGCTCGCGCGCCTCGGGGTAGGCGAGGCCGATGTACTTGTCGACCAGCTTGCCGGCGTACTCGTAGCAGAGGTTCCAGCCGATCATCCGGCCCCGGTGGCGGTAGACGAACACCACGCCGCCGCTGGCCGCGTCCTGCAGCAGGCGGCGGAAGAACGCCGCGCCCGGGCGGTCGAAGTGGATCTCGCTCTGCGCGTACACGTTGTCGAACAGCGCGTGGAACGCGGCCAGCGTGGCCGCGTCGCGGAAGCGCGCGGCGCCGGTCGGCACCGCCTCGATGTCGAGCTCGGCGCGCGAACGCAGCTTGCGCCGGATGTTCTTCCGTCGGCCCGGCGAGAGCCGCGCCAGGTACTCGTCGGTCGAGTCGAAGTCGATCGGCACGAAGGCCAGCGCCTGGCCTTCCAGCAGCACGAAGCCGGCTGCTTCGCAGGCCGCGGCGAAAGCGCGCGCGTGGGCGTTCGCCGCCGCATCCAGCAGCGGCGAGACGTGCGCGATGTCCTTCACGATCAGCAGCCGGCACTGGCGCCCGAAGGCGGCCTT
>CALCWL010000509.1 GCA_937906285.1 uncultured Rhodanobacter sp.
CAGGATGTTCTCGATGATCTCGTTGAGCCGCACGCAGTGGTTGTTGATGATCTCGATCATGCGCTGGTCGGCGCCATCCATGGTGCGCGATTCCGCCAGCAACTGGGCGGAATAGCGGATCGCCGCCAGCGGGTTGCGGATCTCGTGGGCGATCGAGGCCGACAGCCGGCCCAGCGAGCTCAGCGTCAGCTCCTCGGCACGGCGCGACAGCAGCGAGGTGTCGTCGAGGAAGATCAGCACGTGCGAGTCGTCGTTCGGCGCCAGCCGGGTGAAGCGCGGCACCACCTCGGGCACGCCGTCGGCGAGCTGGGTGGCGGTTTCGTCCAGCTTGCCTGAGGTCATCCAGTGGTACAGCCGGCGCGACAGTTCCGGCGCCAGCAGGCCCAGGTCGCGCTGGTCGGCGCCCGGATTGCCCAGCAGCATCCACGCCGACTCGTTGATCTGGTGGATGCGGTTGGCGTCGTCCACCAGCAGCACGCCGGTCTTCATGCGGCGGATGATCAGTTCGTTGATCTGCGACAGGTTGGCCAGATCGGTGCTGCGCTGCTCGGCCAGCGCCTCGGTGGCGCGCAACTGCTGGCCGAGCACGCTGCACAGCGCGGTGGTGGCGAAATAGGCCAGGCCGAACAGCGCCGCCTCGAGCAGGTCGCGGTCGCCGGCGTGGGGCGACAGCGACCAGCCGAACAAGGAGATGCCCAGCATGCCCAGCGTGGCCAGCGCGGCGAAGAAGCCGGACATGCGCAGCGGCAGGATCAGCGCGCCGGCGCAGAGGTTGACCGCCAGCATCATCGCGATGCCGATGCGCGCATCGTGCATTGCCACGATCGCCAGCACCGCCGCGACGATGTCGACCACCAGGGTGGCGGCCACGGCGGTCTTCGCGTGGGCCATGCTGCGCCGGTTCAGCAGCAGCGCCAGCAGCGCGAAGATCAGGTACAGCGTCGCCAGCGTGCGCGCGAAGCCCGGCGCGGCCAGCTGCGGCCAGCCCATGCCGGGCGGGCTGAACGCCAGGGCGACGTACACCAGCGCCTGCACCAGCCTGAAAACATTGAGGAACGACAGCTCGTGGCGGATCGTCGCCGTCCCTGCGCGCGGATCGTTTAACGTAGCTAGGGTAGACACGTAGGCTGCGATTCCGATGCGGTTGCGGTCGAGTATATGACGCTCCGGGCAGCCCCGGGCGGGGGCCGGACCACCGTCGCGGGGGCCGGAAAATCGCCGTCCGGACGGTCGTGGCGCGGCTGCGCCCTTTCCATTGCGGCCCGCTTCCGCGAAAATGGGCGGCCGTTTGCTGCGGTTCGGCCCGCGTCCGGCCCCCGTGCCGCGACCAGGCCGTGTGTGACTCCACCGCCGATCCCCTGACCCACGCCGGTTTCCACGCGTGCGGCCGCCATCGTTTTTCCGTTCGCTCGAGGTATCGAATGAATTTCCACGAATACCAGGCCAAAGAACTGTTCGCGCAGTACGGCCGGGCAAGGTCGCCAATTCCCCCGACGCCGCCGTCGACGCCGCCAAGGCGCTCGGTGGCACGCAATGGATGGTCAAGGCGCAGATCCACGCCGGCGGCCGCGGCAAGTCCGGCGGCGTCAAGTTCTGCCGCAGCTTCGACGACGTGCGCGCTGCCGCCAAGGGCATGCTCGGCACCAACATGGAAACCTACCAGTCGGCCGGCCGCGCGCTGCCGGTGAACCTGGTGCTGGTGACCGACGCCACCGACATCGCCCGCGAGCTGTACCTGTCGATCCTGGTCGATCGTGATTCCAAGGCCATCTCGTTCATCGCCTCCAAGCACGGCGGCGTGGACATCGAGCAGGTCGCCCGCGAGACGCCCGAAGACATCCACACCATCGTGGTCGACTTCGTCGAAGGGCTGCAGCCGTACCAGTGCCGCCAGCTCGGCTTCGCGATGGACCTCAACAACAAGCAGGTCAACCAGCTGACCAAGATCATGCTGGGCCTGTACAAGCTGTTCAACGAGCAGGACCTGGCCCTGGTCGAGCTGAACCCGCTGGCCGTGCTGGAAGACGGCAACCTTGCCGCGCTGGACGGCAAGGTCAACTCCGACGACAACGCGGAGTTCCGTCATCCGAACCTGGCCGCGATGCGCGACCTGACCCAGGAAGACGCCGCCGAAGCCGCCGCGCAGCAGAGCAACCTCAACTACGTGACGATGGACGGCAACATCGGCTGCATGGTCAACGGCGCCGGCCTGGCCATGGCCACCATGGACGTGATCAAGCTGGCGGGCGGCGAGCCGGCC
>CALCWL010000510.1 GCA_937906285.1 uncultured Rhodanobacter sp.
CGATCTCGGCGCGGGTTTCCAGCCGCGGCCCCTGGGTGGCGCCGTAGCAGCCGCCATCGATCACGGCGATGCCCGCCGTGCGCGCCGCGGCCAGCAACTGCCGGCGCAGCGATTCGGTGTACGGCTCGCTGAAGTCGATGTGTTTCACCTCGGCGCCTTCGACATCGCAGTAGCTGGTGTAGCGGCCATGGGTGTAGTCGATCAGCTGGTCCGGCACCACGATCGCGCGCGGGCCCATGTCGCCGCGAATGCCGCCGACGGCATTGACGCCGACCACCCGCCGCGCGCCCATCTCGTGCAGCGCCCACACGTTGGCGCGGTAGTTGACCCGGTGCGGCGGCAACGTGTGGCTCTCGCCGTGGCGCGCCAGGAAGGCGAGGCGCTTGCCGGCGAAATCGCCGACCACGATGTCGCCGGAGGCCGGGCCGTAAGGCGTGTCCACGGTGCGGCGCTCGGCGTTTTCCAGGCCCGGGAAGTTGTACAGGCCGCTGCCGCCGATGACGGCGAGGTCGATGGGGTGATGATCGGGGTGAGGCATGGTGATGTTCCTGTTGCGACTGCCAAGAAACTCGCCGAATCAAGCTCCCTTCTCCCCTCGGGAGAAGGTGGCGCGAAGCGCCGGATGAGGGTTCGGGCGGCGATGGATTCCCCGCTCCGCCCGAACCCTCACCCCCACCCCTCTCACCCGCAAGGGGACTCCTTTCAGTCGCCGGTGGGAGAGGGGCTTTTGCACCGACGGAACTCGGCAACCTATTCCCTATTCCCTATTCCCCATTCCCGTCCTTCAACGCATAGATCGCCGGCAGGTTGCGCCCCTGCTCGTAGTAGTCCATGCCGTAGCCGAACACGAAGCGGTCGGGCAATTCCACGCCATTGAAATCGGAGGCGATGCCGTCGACCAGGCGATCGTGCCGCTTGGTGCACAGGCTGGCGATCAGCACTTTCTTCGCGCCGCGCTTGTAGCAGTCCTCGCGCACTTCCTTCAGCGTGTGGCCTTCGTCGAGGATATCGTCGACCAGCAGCACCACGCGACCGGCCAGCGGCACGGCCGGTTCGCGCAGCCAGTGCAGCTCGCTGCCGGTGGTCTCGCCGCGGTAGCGGGTAGCGTGCACGTAGTCGAACTCCAGGTCGGTGCGAATCGCCAGGGCCAGCTGGCCGGCGAAGATCAGCGCGCCGTTCATCACGGTAAGGAACACCGCCCGCTCACCGCCGAGCGCGGCGTCGATGCGCGCGCCCATGGCGGCGATCACCGGTTCCAGCTCGTCGCGTGCGTACAGCAGGTCGGCCTGGGCCAGCACGTCAGCCAGGGAGGGATGTGGAGTGTTCATGCGTTTCCTTCGGCGGGCAGCGCCGTGATGCGCGCGACGAAGCGGTCGCGCTGTGGATTGTCGGTGAGGCCGGCCCAGGTCGGTCCGATGGCGCCGCGCAGCGCGGCGATTGACGCGGGCATGGCGCCGGCATCGGCGGGCAGCGCGGCCAGCGCTTCGTCGACCACCTCGGGGAAGCAGGCCAGCACCAGGTCGCAGCCGGCGTCGAGGTGCGCCCTCACCCGCCCGCCCACGCTGCCGGCCGCATCGGCGGCGGCCATGCTGATGTCGTCGCTGATCACCGCCCCGGTGAAGCCCAGTTCGCCGCGCAGTACCTGTTCGATCCAGACTTTCGAATAGCCGGCTGGGCGGCTGTCCACGGCCGGATACGTGACGTGCGCCATCATCACCGCCTCGACGCGTGCCTCGATGCATTCGGCGAACGGGCGCAGGTCGTCGCGGCGAATCTCGTCCAGGCCGCGCGGGTCGATCGCCGCCACCTTGTGGGTGTCGCCGGTGACCGAGCCATGCCCCGGGAAATGCTTGAGCACCGCCGCCATGCCACCCAGGTGCATGCCGCGCACATAGGCCTGGCCGAGCTCGCCGGCCACCGCGGGGTCGGCGTGAAACGCACGCAGGCCGATCGCCGCATTGCCGCGGGCGAGATCCACCACCGGCGCGAAACTGAAATCGACGCCGCTGGCGCGCAGTTCGCTGGCCATCACCCAGGCGTGCTCCTCGGCCAGGCGGATCGCCTCGTCGGGATCACGGTCATGCACGGCACCAATCGCCGCCAGCGGCGGCAGCCGGGTGAAGCCCTCGCGGAAGCGCTGCACCGGGCCGCCTTCCTGGTCGACCGCGATCAGCAGGTGCTCGCCGCCGGCGTCGCGGATCGCGTCGCACAAGGCCATCAACTGCTCGCGCGAACGGTAGTTGCGCGCGAACAGCAGCACGCCGGCGACGCCGGGCGCGCGCAGCCAGCTTTTCTCGGATTCGGCCAGTTCCGGCGCGGCCACGCCGATCATCAGCATGCGGCATCCTCGGCGGCGCGCTCGGCCGGCGACCACTGCCGGTACGGGTGCGCGATCAGGTTGACGTTGTAGTAGCGCGTCAGCGCACTCACTTCGCGGCCCAGCCACGCGGGCCGCGGAAATGGTGCATCGACCGCCGGCAACTCGACCTCGGCGACGATCAGGCCGGCGTTGTCGCCACCGAACTCGTCGACTTCGAACAGTACGCCATCGACGCGGACATGGTGACGGGTCTTTTCCAGTACGCCGTCGCAGAGGCTCGCAAGCATGGCGCGCGCATCGGCCAGCGGGATCGGGTACTCGAACTCGGCCCGCGCAATGCCGGCCGTGGCGGCCTTGATGTTGAGCCAGGCCTGCTCACCGGCCAGCCGGGCGCGCACCGAGGCGCGTGCGTGGCCCTCGCGCAAGGCCTGCGCGCCGACCAGATAGCCCTGCGCGATCGGCTCGCTGCGCTCGATCGCGGCGCGCCAGTCATCGCTGGCCAACAGGAATTTGCGTTCGATCTCGATCGGCATGAAAGTCAGGAGTGAACGGAGAGGAGTGAGAAGTGAGAGAGAGCAAGAACAAGAGCGTCAAGCATGCACTGGATTTCTCTCACTTCTCACTCCTCTTCACTCACTCCTCGCTCCTCAGCGCTCGAACAGCGCGATGGATTCGACATGGGAGGTATGCGGAAACATGTCCATCACGCCGGCGGACACCAGCCTGAAGCCGTGACGGTTGACCAGGATGCCGGCATCGCGCGCCAGCGAGGCGGGATGGCAGGAGACGTAGACGATGCGCCGGGTCGCCTTGTGCGGCAGGTACTCGAGCACCTTGTCGGCACCGGCGCGCGGCGGATCGAGCAGCAGCTTGTCCCAGGGCTGACGCGCCCACTCGGCGGCGCGCTGGTCCTCGAACAGGTTGGCGACGTGGAAGCGCGCGTTGGCGATGCCGTTGTGCGCGGCGTTCTGCGCGGCGCGTTCGACCAGGCCGTGTTCGCCCTCCACGCCGACAATCTCGGCCACCCGCCGCGCGATCGGCAGGGTGAAGTTGCCGAGACCGCAGAACAGGTCGAGCACGCGATCGGTCGGCTGCGGGTCGAGCAGCTCCATCGCGCGCGCCATCATCAGCTGGTTCATGCCGGCGTTGACCTGCACGAAGTCGAGCGGCTGGAACTCCAGCTCCACATCGGCGTAGCGCGCGTCGTCGCTGGCAATCGTGAAGGCCAGCCGCGGGCTCTCCGGCCACAGCGGGCGCACGCTGCTGGTGCCGCCCGGCTGCAGGTAGATCGCGAAGCCGTGCTGCCGGCCGAATGCGATCAACGCGGCCTGGTCGCGCTCGCTGAGCGGCTGCATGTGGCGGAACACCAGCGCCATCAGCTCGTCGCCGGCGGCGAATTCGATCTGCGGGATGTCGTCGGCCGCGTCCATCGTGCCGAGCAAGTCGGCCAGCAGCCCGACCTTCGGACCGAGCGCCGGATGCATCACCTCGCACTGCCGGATCTCGGTGACGAAACGCGGGTTCTGCTCCTCGCGGAAGCCGACCAGCACGCGGCCCTTCTTCGCCACGTTGCGCACCGACAGCCGGCCCTTGCGCCGATAGCCCCACGGTTCGGCAGTGAGCGGCGGCAGCCAGGCCAGCGGCGTGACCTTGCCGATGCGCTCGAAGTTCTCGGCCAGCACGCGCTGCTTGGCGGCGATCTGCGAAGGGGCATCGAGGTGCTGCAGCGAGCAGCCGCTGCATTGCGCGAAATGCCGGCACTTCGGCTCGACCCGATGCGGCGAGGCGGTGATCACCTCGACCGTGTCCGCCTCGTCGAAATGCCGATGCCGCTTGCGCAGCTTGGCCATCACCCGCTCGCCGAGCAAGGCGCCGCTGACGAACACCGTCTTGCCGTCGATCCGGGCCACGCCGCGGCCGTCATGGCCGAGGTCGGTGATGTGCGCTTCGAAGGGTGTGGGCGAGACGGAGTTGGAACGTGACATGGGGTGCGGACAGAAGGACTGGCCGCCGATTATCACAGATCGGGGCAGCAGACGCCTTGGCGCAGGGCGAGCGGTGGCCGCTCTACGCGGTGCGGATCACTTCGCAGCGGAGGCTATTTCTTCTGCCAGGCGCCGGCGGCGTTCTGGTAGTACCAGCCGGCGTGCGCCTTCTCGATCCAGGTCTTGGCGAAGGCGGCGCGGATCTGCGCCTCCCATTCCGGATGGTTGTTGGCGACGGCGATTTCGCGGTACAGCGCGGCGCGGTCGCGGTTCTCGTCGGCCACGGCGGCATTGGCCTGGGCGCGCTGGCTCAGCGGCACCTTCGCCGCGTCGCGCATGGCCACCATGCCGTCGTGGGTGAAGCCGACCGCACCGCTGTCCAGCAGCTGGCCGAGGATGCCGCCGATGCGCTGGTTCATGCGCGCATGGATGGCGTCGGTGGCGCTGGTGTGGACGCGGAAGTCCGGCGTCTCGGCGGCCTGCGCGGCGGGAATCAGCAGGTCGAGCAGCATCGCCGAGGGATGCCCGGCGTCGCTCTTCGGCGGCTGCTCTCTCGCCGCCGGCTTGTCGGTGGCGTCGGCCTTGTCCAGCACGCTGCCGATGAACTGGTCGGCGGCCTTCTGCGCCGCGGCCTCGGGGAAGTACACGTTGATCGTGACGCAGCCGACCAGCGCCACGGCCATGGTGGTCAGGATGACGTAGACGAGCTTGCGCATGACGTGACTCCGGTGCTTGAAGGGGTGACTTAGTGAATCTCGGGCCCGCTGCCGCTGACGGCGTCCTGCAGGCGCTTGACCAGGGTGGGCCAGTCGACCTCGGTCTGGTGGCCGATCACATGCAGCAGTGGCAGGCCGCTGCCGTCGACGATAGTGTAGCCACCGTCGGTCGGCTCCAGCCCGCTCATCTTGCACACGGTGCCCTGCAAGGTGCAATTGAGGCCGATGCGCTGGTAGCCGAACGTCTTGAACAGTTTCAGCATCGCGCCCTGCAGGCCCGCGGCGATGCCGCCGCCGCCGACCGAGGTGAGGTTGTTCACCGCGCGCTGGCTGATCCGTCCACCGCTGCCGGCCAGCAGGCTGGCCTTGAACGCCACCGGGCTCCAGTCGACCAGGCGCAGGCCCTGGATGCTGCCGTCCAGCCGCCCGGTGATGCTGCCGAAATCGAACACGCTGGTGATCGCGCCGAGATCGAGCTGTTTCAGGTCGATGTCGGCGCTGAGCACCGGACTGTTCCCGAACGGTTGCTGCAAGGACAATCGGGTGATGTCGACGAAGCCGTCGAACACGTGGGCGGTGAGCCCGCCGCCGAGTTCCAGCCGGTCGTCGACCCAGCGCAGCGAGGGCACCGCGCCGGCCAGCGTGCCGGGGAACGCGGGCCAGCCCATCGCCTGGCTGAACGCCTTCATGTCCACGCCGGTCAGCACCAGCGAGGTCGCCAGCCGCTGGCCGGCGGCCGCGGCGGGCGACCAGTCGAACTGGCCGATCTGCAGCTGGCCGCCCAGCACCGGCATCGCCAGCGGCCGCTGCAGGCTCAGCATGCCGTCGTGGCTGCGCCAGCTGGACCGGGCCGCGCCGTTCTCGATGCGGTAGAAGCCCAGACTGCGCCAGCCCAGCGTGGTGGCGGGCCGGTCACCCTTGGCCGACCAGTCCAGCGCGCCGTGCAGGCCGTCGATCGCCAGGCGCCCGGCGGCGGCGGTCACGTCGAACCCGTCGGTCTTGAACGCGAAGCTGCGCAGGGAGTCCTCGCGCCAGTCGAGGCTTGCGTCGACTTCGCCGGCTACGGTGAGGCCTTGCAGGCCCATCGTGTCGAGCCAGGAGCGCCCGTAACGTTCGTACGCCGTCGGGAAGCTGGCGTGCAGGCGGTCCAGCCGCAAGACGGTCGGCGCACCTTTGGCATCGAACGCCAGCGCGCCGGAGAGCTGCAGCGCATCGGCATCGCTGAAGCGCAGGCGACTCAGCTCCACCGCACCGTCCGCGGCGTTGGCGTGCAGGTTCAATTGCACGGCGTGGTCGGGCAGCCGGGCATAGAGCGGGCCCAGCAGCAGCTCGCCGCCGCGCAGGTTTGCATCGAGGTCGATCTGTGCCGGGCCGTCGCCCGAGTCGAGGTTGAAGCGGCCATTGCCGCTGACGCCCTGCCCGGCCAGCGTGCCGCTGGGCGTGTCGAAACCCACCTCGCGCAGGTTGAACTGGCCGGAAGAGCGCAGGCCCGGGTCACGCAGGTCCAGGGCCAGCTCGGCATCCAGCCGGCCGGCGGTGGTGCGGCCGGACCAGACTGTGCCGAGCAGGCCTTGCAGCCAGCCGGCCGGCAGGTTTGTCACACGGATCTGCGCGTGCGTGGGTTGGTCCAGCGGCAAGGCGCCGCTGAGCGTGGCCTGGCCTTGCAGCACGTCGATCTGCAAGGTGTTGGCAGCCGGGCTCACCTGCACCTGCACCTGCGCATCGGCGAGCGCACCGCCGGGTGCACGGGCCAGCTTGAGCTTGCCGTCCAGCACCCAGCCCAGGCGCTCGTTGCGACGCAGGCTGCCGGCAAGGTCCAGCGGCAGGCGCCGCCAGCCCATGGCCGGCAGGTCGGCCTTGTCCGCATGCAGCGACACGGTGAGCGCGCCGGCGCCGTCCTCGCCCAGGCGCAGCGTCACCGCCTGCAGTTGCAGTCCCGGCAAGCTGATCGACCTGGCCGACAGCAGCACGTCGGCCCGCGCCGGCGCGAGCCAGAACAGGCCCAGCAGAAGGCCGCAACACAGCGCGAAGCGGCTCGATAGGTGGCTTGAAGTCGGGCGCATCTCGGGCCATTCTGCCAAATCCAGATGAACGACAAGGATTTCGTCTTGAGCGAGCGCCCGGAATCTTGCGGTTCACCCACCAGCCAGGCGCCCCGCCCTCACGTTCTGGTCGCCGATGACGACCCCGGCAGTTGCCGCTTCCTCGGCGACGGGCTGCGC
>CALCWL010000511.1 GCA_937906285.1 uncultured Rhodanobacter sp.
CATGATCGCGCTGGCCAGCGCGTAGGAGCTGATCGTCCAGGTGCCCTCGCTGGGACTCACGCCGAGGCTGCCGGCGATGTGCGGCACCGAGACGTTGACGATGGTCATGTCCAGCACCTCCATGAAGGTGCTGAAGGCGACCGCGATGGTCAGCAGGACCAGGGCGCCGCCTTGCAGCGGCTTCAGGGGCGTGGCGTCGTCGGCGGTGGCGGCCATCGGCTCGACTCAGTGCCTGTTGCTGGGGAGGTTGGCGCGGATGACCTGCGCGGCCTCGGCATCGGCCCTGGCGGCCATCTGCGTGTAGACGTCGGTCTGCGCCACCGGCTGCTGCGCCGGGGTGGCGGCGAGCACGCTGCCCTTGTCGTCGGTGATGTCGATGGTGACTTCGCTCGACAGGCCCACCCGCAGCGGATGCTGGTCCAGCTCGGCGTTGTCCAGCGAAATGCGCACCGGCACGCGCTGCACCACCTTGATCCAGTTGCCGGTGGCGTTCTGCGCCGGCAGCAGCGAGAACACGCTGCCGGTGCCCGCACCCAGGCCGATCACCTTGCCGTGGAACACCGCGTCGTCGCCGTACAGGTCGGACACGATCGTCGCCGGCTGGCCGATGCGGATGTGGCGCAACTGGCTTTCCTTGAAGTTGGCCTCCACCCACAGATCGTGCAGCGGCACCACGGTCATCAGTTGCTGCCCGGGCTGCACGCTGTTGCCCAGTTGCACGCTGCGCTGGGCCACGTAGCCGGACACCGGCGCGTAGATCGCGTTGCGCTGTGCGGCGATCCACGCGGCGTTGAAGTTGGCCCGCGCCTGCATCACGCCGGGGTTGCGCGCCACGTCGGTGCCTTCGATCGCGGCATGCGCTGCGGCCGACTGGGCCTGCGCGCCGGCCAGCGCCGCGCGCGCCTGCGCCACGCCGTCGCGCAGATGCTGCACGATTTCCGGCGATTCGGCGTGCGCTGCCAGCAGGGGCAGGTGGCGCTTGAGGTCGGCGTCGGCCTTCTGCAAGGCGAGCCGCGCCGCGTCGACCTGGGCATCGGCGCTGCTGGCCGTGCTGGTCTGCTGGCGCACGCCGCGCACCGCCTGGGCCAGCGCGCTGCGCGCCTGTTCCAGCCGCACCTTGGCATCGGTCGGGTCGAGCTTGACCAGCACCTGGCCGGCCTCGACGCGCTGGGTGTCGTCGGCGAGGATCGCCACCACCGTGCCGGGCACCTGGGCCGAGATGGCCACCTGATTGCCGCCGACGTAGGCGTTGTCGGTCTTGACCCGCGTGGAGAACACGAAGAGCCAGAGCAGGAACCAGGCCAGCCCGGCGAGGATGAACACCGCGGCCACGATCAGCAGCGCGCGCCGACGCTTGGCCGGGTCTTTCGCGGCCATGCCGCTGTCGTTGGTGTCGGCGGGCGGCCGGTCGGTTTCAGTGGCGCTCATGGACGGGCTCCAGCGGTAACGGAAGAGGTGGAATCGGCGCTGTGGTCGGCGGCGGATGCATCGCGATAGCCGCCACCCAGCGCCTTGATCAGCGAGAGGTCAGTCGCCACGGCTTGCGCCTGCAACTGCACGGCCGCGTCGCGTTGCTGCAGCCACTGCGCCTTGGCTGCGAGGCTCTCGCGGGCGTCGCGTACGCCCTGGGCGGCGCGTGCCTGTGCCTTGGCCAGCAGTTGCTGCTGCGCATCCACGCCGGTGCGCTGGACCACGCGCCGTGCGGCGATCTGCTGTGCGCCGAGCGCCTGCGTGGCGACTTCGCGGGCGGCCGCCAGCACGGTGCTGTCGTACTGCGTGATCGCCGCATCGAGTTGCGCCCTGCTCACGCCGTAGTTCGCCTTCAGCGCGCCGCCGTTGAAGATCGGCAGGTGCAGCGCCGGGGTCAGCGCGAAGGTGCGGCTGCCGGCGGTGAACAGCTTGCCCAGGTCGATGCTCGACAACCCGGCCATCGCGCTGAGGCTGAAATCCGGGAAGAACTCGGCGCGGGCGGCGTCGGTCTGGCGCAGCGCGGCCTCGACCTGCCAGCGGCTGGCGGCGATGTCCGGGCG
>CALCWL010000512.1 GCA_937906285.1 uncultured Rhodanobacter sp.
ACTGGCCAACGCGTTCCACACCTACTACAACTCGCACCAGTTCCTGGTCGAGGATGCGAGCCTGCGCAACGCGCGACTGGCGCTGGTGGTGGCCACGCGCCAGGTACTGAAGAACGGACTGGATTTGCTGGGCCTCAGTGCCCCGGAGAAGATGTAATGGCAGCACGCAAGGGCAAGGGCCGGCAGGCCGTACGCAACGGCGGCAACGGCTTCCCCGGCTGGGGTTATGCGGTGATCGGCGTCCTCGTCGGCGCGATCATGATGGCATTCGTGATGCGCGGCAGCCTGTTCACGAGCCTGCGCACGCCGACCGGACCGCAGGCCAACCCGCAAGCCACCGCCCAGCGCGGCAGCGAGCCGGGCGTGCTGGAACCGGCCGCCGGCGACAGCGCGCCGAAGAAGCCGCAGTACGACTTCTACTCGGTGCTGTCGGAGAAGGAAGTGCGCATCCCCGACGCCGAGATCAGCGCGCAAGCCAAGGCCGAACAACAGCAGGCCGCCACGCCGGCACCCGCGACGACGCCTGCCAGCACGCCCGGCGTGGCCGTGCAGAGCGTCGCCGCCGCGCCGGCCGAGGCGGTGGAACCGGCCAGCGGCGGCAACGGCTATCTGCTGCAGGTGGGTGCGTTCCCCGACCCCTCGGCTGCGGAGGCGCAGAAAGCCAAGCTGGCCCTGCAAGGCTTCGTCGCCAACGTGCAGACGGTGAACGTCGGCGGGCAGACCTACCACCGCGTGCGGCTGGGGCCATTCCGCTCGGCCACCGAGCTGGAATCGACCAAACAGAAACTCGCCGCCGCCGGCATCCCGGCGATCGCCCTGAAAGAAGGCAAGTAAGCGCATGAACGGCATGACCGCGTGGGTCACCGGCGCCACCGCCGGTTTCGGTGCCGCCACCGTGGAGCGCCTGGTGGCGGGCGGTTGGCGCGTCATCGCCAGCGGCCGGCGAGCCGATCGACTGCAGCAGCTGGTGGACCGCCACGGCGCCGCGCGCGTGCACGCGGCCGCCTTCGACATGCGCGATGAAGCGGCCATGCGCGCGGCCCACGCCGCCCTGCCCGTGGCGTTCGCCGGCATCGACCTGCTGGTCAACAACGCCGGTCTGGCGCTGGGCACCGCACCCGCGCAGCAAGCCGACCTGGCGCAGTGGAAGCAGATGATCGACACCAACGTCACCGCGCTGGCCACGATCACGCACCTGCTGCTGCCGCAGCTGATCGAACGCCGCGGCGCCATCGTCAACATCAGCTCGATCTCCGGCAGCTACGCCTACCGCGGCGGCAACGTGTACGGCGCCACCAAGGCCTTCGTCACCCAGTTCTCGCAGAACCTGCGCACCGACCTGCACGGCAGCGGCGTACGCGTGACCTCGATCGAACCGGGCATGGCCGAAACCGAATTCACCCTGGTGCGCACCGGCGGCGACCAGGCGGCGTCGGACCAGCTCTACGCCGGCGCCCA
>CALCWL010000513.1 GCA_937906285.1 uncultured Rhodanobacter sp.
ACGGCCGCGCCTATCGCATCGCGCTGGACGCGGCGCGGCCCACTCCGACGCCGTGGATCAACGTGCTGGCCAATCCCGGCTTCGGCTGCCTGGTCACCGCCGAGGGCGGCGGCTACAGCTGGTCGACCAACAGCCAGCAGAACGCGCTGACGCCGTGGCCGAACGACCCGGTCAGCGACCCGCCGCACGACATCATCTACCTGCGCGACAGCGACAACGGCGAACTGTGGAGCGCCGGCATGCTGCCGATCCGCGTGCCCGGCGCGCGCTGCACGGCGACCCACGGCAAGGGCTGGACCGAGCTGCGCAACGACGCCCACGGCATCGAGCTGGCGCTGACCGTGTGCGTGGCGCCGGACGATCCGGTCAAGCTGTCGCGGCTGCGCCTGGTCAACCGCTCCACGCGCACGCGGCGGCTGTCGATCACCGGTTACGTCGAATGGGCGCTCGGCGCCAACGGCAGTACGCCGGCGCCGTTCGTGGTCACCGCGCGCGACGCGGCCAGCGGTGCACTGTTCGCGCGCAACCGCTGGCGCGCGGACTACGCCGATCGCGTGGCGTTCTTCGACCTCGCTGGCGCGCAGCAGTCGCTCAGCGGCGACCGCGCCAGCTTCCTCGGCGCGCTGGGCAGCACCGCGCAGCCGGCCGCGTTGCGACACGACCGCCCGCTGGACGGTCGCCTCGGCGCCGGACTGGATCCGTGCGGCGCGCTGCAGACACGCGTGGAACTGCCGCCGGGCACGCAACTCGACCTGATCTTCCTGCTTGGCGAAGGCGACGACGAAGACGCCGCGCGCGCGCTGGTGGCGAAGTACCGCCACGCCGATGTCGACGAGCTGCTCGCCCGCATCGCGACGCAATGGAACGACCTGCTCGACACCGTGCAGGTCGGCACGCCGGACCGCGCGCTCGACATCCTGCTCAACGACTGGCTGCCCTACCAGGTCACCGCCTGCCGGCTGTGGGCGCGCACCGCGTACTACCAGGCCAGCGGCGCCTGGGGCTTCCGCGACCAGCTGCAGGACGTGATGGCGCTGTGCGTGAGCCGGCCGGATCTCGCCCGCGAACACCTGCTGCGCGCGGCCGGTCGCCAATTCGCCGAAGGCGACGTGCAGCACTGGTGGCTGCCGCCGCGCGGCCAGGGGGTGCGCACGAAGATCCGCGACGATCGCGTGTGGCTGGCCTACGTGGCGATGCATTACGTCGAGGTCAGCGGCGACCGCGCGGTGCTGGACGAGAAGCTGCCGTTCCTGCAGGGCCAGGCGATTCCCGACGGCGCCACCGATGCGTTCTTCCAGCCGGACGTGTCCGACCGGCAGGCGACGCTGTACGAGCACTGCGCGCTGGCGATCGACACCAGCCTGCCTCGCGGCGCGCACGGCCTGCCGCTGATCGGCACCGGCGACTGGAACGACGGCATGAACGCGGTGGGTGCCGAGGGCCGTGGCGAGAGCAGCTGGCTGGGCTGGTTCCTGCTCGCCACCATCGACGCGCTGGCACCGGAAGCCGACGCGCGCGGCGATGCGCGCGCGACGACGTGGCGCGACCACGCCAAGGCGCTGTGCGCGGCGCTGGAAGAGGCCTGGGACGGCGCGTGGTACCGCCGCGGCTACTACGACGACGGCACGCCGCTGGGTTCGAAGGACAGCGAGCAGTGCCGCATCGACACCATCGCGCAATCGTGGAGCGTGCT
>CALCWL010000514.1 GCA_937906285.1 uncultured Rhodanobacter sp.
GGGTGCCGCTGGGCGGCATCCGCGTGCGTGGCTGGTGGATCGGCATCATTCCGGCGCTCGGCATCGCCTTCGCCGCGATGATGGGTTTGCCGCTGCTGATCGACATGGTGCTGCGGGCGACGCGCGGCGACGTGCTGCCGCTGGCGATCGTCGGCGGCTATTTCGCGGTCGGCCTGGTCATCTACGCGGTCTACGTGCGCTCGCGCTGAACGGGAGCGGCGATCCTGGTTCCGCACAAGCGCCGGGCCTCGGCCCGACGGTGCGCTGCATGCTCAAGGCTCGATGTCGCCACCCTTCTTGCGCGGCCCGCGCGCGGGTTTCCCGACATGGCCGACGAATTCCTGGTAGAGGTCGGAGACGTGGGCCAGGCGCTGCTCCACGCGGTCGCCGAGTGCGAGAACCACGCCGTTGACCAGCAGCGCCAGCGCCGCGTGGATAGGGACGGTGGTGCCCCAGAAGATCCCGCTTTCCGTCGGCAAGGCCAGGATGTGCGGCGTGTACTCGCTGGCCCAGTGGCAGTATTTGTCGGTGATCATCACCAGCGGCAGCCCGCGTTGCCGGCAATGACGGGCGAGCAGTTGTGCCTGGCGCGAGTAGCGGCGCGTCTCCACGATCACGACGCAATCCTTGTCGGTGCCGTCGAGCAGCACCTCCGAAAAGCTTCCGGTAGCCAGGTCGGCCACCCGCACCCGCGGGCGCACGTATTGCAGGAAACTGGCGAAGTGGGCCGCAAGCCCGCGCTCGGTCTGGAATCCCACGATGTGCAGGGTCGAGCAGTGCGCCAGACGCGCGACGATATCCTGCCATTCGCGCGTTTCCGCGCGGCGGTAGACCTCGATGATGCCGGCGATGGTCAGGTCCAGGTCGCGTTGCAGCGCCGGCTCGCCGCCGCCGGTCTGCAGCATCGAGCGCAGGCCTTCGCCGATCGGCCACGGCGCGACGGCCACGTCGAACTTGAACGCTGCCTTCAGCTCGCGGAAGTTCCGGTAGCCGAGGCGGCGGCAGAACCGGCCCACCGTCGCGGCGCTGATGGCGAGTTTGGCGGCCAGCGAGTTGGCGGTCTCGAACGGCACTGCCTGCCGATTGGTGAGCAGGAAGTTCGCGATCACCCGTTCGGACGCGGTCATCCGGTCCATTTCACTGCGAAGCTGGCTGAACAATCGCCGGTCGGCGCTGCTTGGCTTTGGCGACATCGACGCCGTCTCCCGTGGGTTCGATCGTGCTGGATCGGTACGAAAGTATGATCCGGCGAAGCGCACGCCGCACGGTGCACGCCGCCCGGTGGTGAGCCGGCGATGGCAGAACGGGCGCCATGCGCGCCCGTTCTGCTGCAACCGACCGATGATCCGCCAGCGGCTCAGTAGCGGTAGTGATCCGGCTTGTACGGCCCTTCCACCGGCACGCCGAGGTAGGCGGCCTGGGTCGGGGTTAGCGTGGTCAGCTTCACGCCGATCTTCTCCAGGTGCAGGCGCGCGACCTCTTCATCCAGTTTCTTGGGCAGGATGTAGACCTTGTTCTCGTAGCTGTCCTTGTGCGCCCACAGGTCGATCTGCGCCAGGGTCTGGTTGGAGAACGAGTTGGACATCACGAAGCTCGGGTGGCCGGTGGCGCAGCCCAGGTTCACCAGGCGGCCCTCGGCCAGCAGGAAGATCGCGTTGCCGTTCGGGAACACGTACTTGTCCACCTGCGGCTTGATGTTGATCTTCTTCACGCCGGCGTAGCCGTTCAGCGCATCGACAGATCGGAAGAGCACACGTCTGAACTCCAGTCACGGCTACATCTCGTA
>CALCWL010000515.1 GCA_937906285.1 uncultured Rhodanobacter sp.
CGACGGACATGCGCAGCTTGAGCGCGGTGAGGTTGACCAGCGCCTCGGCCATCGTCGCCAGGCCTTGGCGCGGCAGCACCTCCACGGCGGCGATCAGCGGGCTCTGGTATTTGCGGACGATCTCCTCGGTGAAAGCCTTGCGGATCTGCTCGACGAGATCCGCCGTCTCGCCAGCGGGTTGAGCCGGGAGGTCGGGGCGATGGTGTGCGAGGCTACGGCCGATGATGGCGTAGAGCGATTCCTCCAGTTCGGGTTGGATGCCGCGGTAGAAGATGTCGACCATCTCGGTGACACCGAACGGCGCGACGATCGCGGTGACCTCGCGGTTGATGCGTGCCTCGCCAACGCGGGCGACGCGCAGGCGGCCGGCGGCGATACTGTCGACCTGGAATTCCTGCAGTGTGGGAAACGGCTCGCCCTCGCCCATGCCGGCGAACACGATGCCACTGCCTTCGTCGGGATGGACCCAGGCGCGCGTGTACATGGCGCGCACGGCGGCACGGAACTTGTCGGCAAAGTCCTGCTTCAGACCCAATGGGTGAAACAGCTCACTCTCCAGCTCGGCCAGCACCGGTGCGTATTCGGCCAGCACGCGGTCGCCATAGGCGGCGCCGAGTTCAAGCGCGGGCAACTGGCGCCATGCGGCGGTCTCGCGCGCGAGGATCCGCCGCAGCACCTGGGCGGTACTGCTGGCACGCCCTTTGCGCCGCGCGCTGGTGGGGGCGGCGAGCGGTTCCAGAAAGGTCTCCTTCCAGTAACGGCGGATGGCTTCGCGAAACCAGGCCTGTTGCAGCGAAGGCGGAAATAGCGCCTCGGACTGCTCGACAAAGCGAAAGAAGTCCTCGACGTATTGTTCGAGCCGTTCAAACGGGCGCGCCTAGCGCTGCCGGATGTAGGTCTTGATGATGATTTCCCAAGGCATGTCCATCAGCTCGGCAGAGCCGGAGATCATCACGCCCACGGGCGGACTCTGGGAGATGCAAAACAGCTTCTCGGCAGCGTAATATACCTTTTGGCCGCGACCGAACGTGGCGGCGCTGTCCGCCGCCAGGGCTACGCCGTATTTATTCATCACCGCGACTTCGCAGGTCATGGATGGCGCACCGGTACGCGCATCGTCCCGACCCGCATGGCGGCGTTTCGCGATGCCCTGTCACCTCGCGCCCGCCCGCCCCGCGCGCGGGGCGCGAAGCAACGCATCGGCATCATGGCGCCTGCTTCACGTCGATCGTGCGCGCCGGCGCGGGGGCTCCCGGTTTCTTCACATCACCGGGGGTCTGGGCCATGGAAGCCTCCTCTGTTGTGAGCTGGGCGATCAGGTCGGAGCGGCTGATCGTGTAGTTCCGTAGACAATTCGTTGCTGTGCCTTGGATCACCCACGCCTCCCATCTGTGCCACCCGGGGCGACGGTCCTCGGAAGGTGGCGCAGGAACCAGGCGCGCGCCAGTGTTACCACCTCGTCGAGCGTACCGGGTT
>CALCWL010000516.1 GCA_937906285.1 uncultured Rhodanobacter sp.
CCGACAGCGCCGCATCGGCGGTGCCCATGGTTTTCTGCACGCCGTGCAAGGTCTCGGTGAAGGCCGGCAAGGTCCTGCCGTTGACCTGCTTCAAGGTGGTGTCGAGTCCGGCCAGCACCTGGTCGACGTGCTTGCCGATGCTGTCGAACGGCACCTTGTCGAGCTTGTCGACGATCTCGGCCAGTTGCTCCTGCAATTTGTCGAAACTGCCGGGCGCGGTGGGAATGGTGAGCGGCTTGGCGGCCGGGTCGAAGTCGACCTTGGCGGCGTGCGGCACGAAATCCAGCGCCACGTACAACTGCCCGGTGAGCAGGTTGCCGGTGCGCGCCTGCGCGCGCAGGCCGTGCGCGATCAGCCCGCCCATCATGCGCGCCAGGTCCGGCGCGTGGCCGTTGGCCCTGGCCATCGCCTCCAGCTTGTCGTAGGCCGCGCCGAGCCGCTCCGGATAAACCACGGCGCCCACCAGCACAGGGAATTTCTGCGTCTTCTCGTCGTAGTCCAGGCGTACCGAGACCACCCTGCCGATATTGATGCCGAGGAATTCCACCGGCGCATCCACCGCCAGCCCGCGCACCGACTGCTCGAAGCGCATGCGCAGGTAGTGCGGCTCGCCGTCGGGCGGCGCCATCGCGGTGGTGCGGTCGCCGAACAGCTTGAAGCTGGTGTCCTCGGGCGCCGGCGTGCTGTCGTGCGGACCGGGCGGGTCCTGGAAGGCCACGCCACCGGCCAGCACCGCGGCCAGCGACTGGGTATTGAGCTTCAGGCCGTTGGCACCCAGCGAGAGATCCACCCCGCTGGCATTCCAGAAGCGGCTGGAGCGGCTGACGAAGCGGTCGTTCGGGCCGTCGATGAAGATGTGCAGCGACACGCCCTTGCCATCCTTGTCCAGCGTGTACGAGGCTACCCGCCCGACCTGGATGCGCCGGTAGTAGACCGGCGAGCCGACATCGAGCGAGCCGAGGTCATCGCTGTGCAGGATGAAGCTGCGGCCGAGTTCGCCGTGGCGCACCGCCGGTGGCGCCTCCAGCCCGTCGAAGTGCTCCTGCCACTCATTCGACTCGCCCACGTCGGCGCCGATGAAGGCGCCGGAAAACAGCGTGTCGATGCCGGACACCCCGCCCAACCCGATGCGCGGGCGCACCACCCAGTAGCGCGTGCCCTTGGTGGCGAAGCCCTCGGCGCTCTTCTCCAGCGCCACCGTCACCAGCACGTGGGTGCGGTCCGGGCTGAGCCGGATCTTCTTGACTCGCCCGATCACCACGTTCTTGTATTTCACCGGCGTCTTGCCGGCGTCCAGGCCCTCGGCGCTTTGCAGGCTGATCACGACCTGCGGGCCGGTCTGCAGCCAGTTGTGGATCACCAGCGAGAGCCCCACCAGCGCCGCCAGCGCCGGCACCAGCCAGATCAGCGACTCCTTGAAGCGGCGCTTCTCCACCACCGGTCGCGGCAGGGCGTCGGGCGCGGACGGACCGGGTTCGACGCGGGTGTCTTCAGTCATCGGTGTTCCTGCCATCCCAGATCAAGCGCGGATCGAAACTCATCGAGGCAAGCATGGTCAGCACCACGGTCAACCCGAAGAAAATGACGCCGGGCAACGGTTCGACCCGGCTCAGCACGTTGAAGCGCACCAGCGCCGTCAGCAATGCCACCACGAACACGTCCAGCATCGACCAGTAGCCAATGAACTCCACCAGCCGATACAACCTGGCCCGCTGCAGCCGGGCCCAGTCGCTGCCGCGCTGGCTGGTCACCAGCAGCATGCCCAGCGAAAGAAACTTCAGCATCGGCACCACGATGCTGGCCAGGAAAACGATGATCGCCAGATCCGCCGAGCCGTTCGTCCACAACTCCACCACGCCGCTGATGATGGTGTTGTCGTCGACGTCGTTGAGACTGGCCGTGCGCATGATCGGCAGCACGTTGGCCGGAATGTACAGGATGAAACCGGCGATCAGCAGCGCCCAGGTGCGCGCGTAGCTGTTGGTCTTGCGCCGGCGCAGCGTGGAACCGCAGCGCGGGCAGGCCATCGCGTCGTCCACGCCGTCGCCGTCGAGCTGCATATTGCCCGCCACGTTGCGGCACACCAGGCCGCACATGCGGCAACCGATCAGGCCCAGGTCGACCGCGCGGGGCAGCGTGCTCACGGTTTCGGCTCCGGCGTCTGCTCCCACAACTGACGCATGTCCACGCCGGCGAAAATGGTGATCAGCAACGTCAACGCGCCATAGGCGTAGATGCCCGGGTCGGCCACCACCTCGAAGTAGGTGTGCGCCTTGACGATCGCCACCAGCGCGCCCAGCACGAACACCTCGCTCATCGTCCACGGCCCGATCCGGTGCAGGGCCACCATCAGCGGCGCAAAACCGGGCGCGCGTCGGCCCATGCGGGCGAACCACAGCAGCCAGCCCATCACCAGCATCTTCGTCATCGGAAAAAAGAACAGCGTGGCCGCCGCCAGCACGGCGACCACCTGGGCACCCTGCTCCCACATCGTGACGATCATGCCCCACAGCGTGGTGGCGCTGAACTGGCCGCTCAGGCCCAGGGTGAAGATAGGCCAGATGTTCGCCTGCAGGAACACGATCATCGCGGTGAGGATCAGCGCCAGCAGCGCATTGACCGACAGCGCACGATGGCGGTCGAGCTCCGCGCCGCAACGCACGCAGCGAGCCACCTCGCCCCGCGCCAGCGGACGCCGCCGATAGACGGTGTCGCAGTGTTCGCAGATCAGCAGCGCATCTGACGAACGCGCATGCAGGCAATCAGTGTTTCGTGCGGCGGTGGCCATCGGGCGATTCTCGCAAATCTTTCGTGAATGCGCCCGCGCGCGCGAGCCGCGCGTCCGGCGCTTGATATGCTTGGCGCCGCCCTGATCTGGACATCCAGAACCCACCGCCGGAGCTTTCCGTGACCGATACCACCCGCGCCAGCCACGTCTTCGACATCGACCAGCAGACCTTCGAGACCGAGGTGCTGCAGGCGTCGATGGACACGCCGATCCTGGTCGACTTCTGGGCCGCGTGGTGCGAGCCGTGCAAATCGCTGGGACCGATCCTGGAAAAACTCGCTGCCGAGTTCAACGGCGCGTTCCGGCTGGGCAAGGTCGATGTCGACGCGCAGCAGGAACTGGCGGCGATGTTCGGCATCAAGAGCATTCCCACGGTGATGCTGGTCAGCCAGGGCCAGGTCGTCGACGGTTTCGCCGGCGCGCTGCCCGAGCGCCAGTTGCGCGAGTTCCTCGGCCGCCACGTGCAGGCGCTGGAAGGCGACGAGAACGACGTGGCGGATGATGACGCTCCCGCCGAAACGCCGGAGGCGGCGATCAACCGCATCCAGCAGGCGATCGCCGCCGAGCCGGCCAAGGCCGAACTCAAGCTCGACCTGGCGCTGGCGCTGATGCGCGGCGGCCAGGCGGATGCCGCCAGCGCCGAACTCGATGCCCTCCCCGCCAACCTCGCCACCGACGCGCGGGCACAGCGCCTGCGCAGCGAACTGGAACTGGCCCGCGCCGCCGCAGCCGCCCCGGCAGCAGACGCATTGCAACAACGCATCAACGCCGACCCGCAGGACTGGGAAGCGCGCGACCTGCTCGGCCTGCGCCTGCTGCAGGAAGGTGACGCCGAAGCCGGCCTCGACCAGTTCCTCGCCATCCTGCAGAAAGCACGCGACTGGAACGACGGCCAGGCGAAGAAGCGCCTGCTCGCCGCCTTCGCCACGCTGGACGACGCCGAGCTGGTCGGGCGTTACCGGCGACGAATGGCCTCGATGCTGTTCTGAGCCGGGAATAGGGAATGGGGAATCGGAAAAGCGGTTTGCCGTGCAACGGGACGTCCGCATCCAATCCGAATCGCTCCCGTTTTCTCCGCTCCCTCCTATTCCCTATTCCCCATTCCCTATTCCCGGCCCTGACAGCCCATGCGCGCCTCCACCTTCCGCCGCCTGTTCAACCTGTGGCCGCCGGCCCTCGTCAACGCCATCCGCGTGCAGTCGCTCAGCGACGACTACAGCGAGGCGCGGGTAGTGCTGCGGCTGCGGCCGTGGAATCGCAACTACGTGAAGAGCCAGTTCGGCGGCAACCTGTTCGCCATGGTCGATCCGTTCTGGATGCTGCTGGCGATGCACCAGCTCGGCAGCGACTACTTCGTGTGGGACAAGGCCGGCACGATCGACTTCGTGGCGCCGGGCTACGAGGACGTGTTTGCGCACTTCAAGCTCGACGCCGGCGTGGTCGATGAACTGCGCGCCGCCGCAGCCGGTGGCGACAAGGTGCTGCGCTGGTTCGAGACCGAGGTGACCACCGCCTCGGGCAAGGTCATCGCCGTGGTGCGCAAGCAGATCTACGTGCGGCTGAAGCCCAGGGCCCGATAGCCGCGTAGAGCGGGCACTGCCCGCCAGCTTTTCCGGTGCACGTCGCCAAGAGCGGCGGGCCGTGCGCGCCTACGACGTGCTTTCGAAACACGCAACCGCGCGCACGGGCCTGCGACGCCCCCTCTCCCATGGGTACCGCAAATTCCTGCGCCGCCCAAGTGCGATCTCCGACTGCTATAAATAGGCCGTCGCATGGCCGCCATCCGGGTGGTCGCGCCCAGGGGGAAATCAGAGATGGATATTCGGTGCAAGGTTGCGGCCCTGTTGCTGGTCTGTGCGGGCGTGGTCCA
>CALCWL010000517.1 GCA_937906285.1 uncultured Rhodanobacter sp.
GATCGTTGTTGCGCTCGGGAAAAAAGTGCGTGACGGCGAGATCGCCCACGCTCGGGTCGCTGGAAGACGAACCATGGGAGATCGTCTGTTGCCCCATCAGGGTCGGGCTGATCGACCAGCTGTCGTCGAGATCCACTTTCAGCGCGGCGCGTGCGCCCTGGGTGTCGGCGTCGTTGTAATGCTTGCGGGCGTGCCCGTGGCATTGCAGCAGCACGCCGGGGGTGCAGTCGTCGGCGTTGCTGATGGTGATGCCGGACGACGGGTAGGTGCGCGTGCCGGCCTTGTTGTCGATGTAGCCCGCGTCGTGTTCACGCCAACCCACCAGGCGAATGGCGGCACTCTTGCCGAGCGGAATATTGACCATGCCCTCGGCGGTGGAGCCGATGCCGCCGTGGGCAACCTTGTCGACGCCGAGCGCGTAGTTTGCCGCGAAAGCGCCGGGGTCGGGCTGGTTGGTGATGATGCGCAACGCGCCCGCTTCGGCACTGGCGCCGTACAACGTACCCTGGGGTCCTGCCAGCACCTCGATGCGGGCGATGTCGTACATGTGGATGTCGACCGGGCCCTGGATCGTGGTGATCGGCTGGTTGTCGAGGTACACGCCGACGCTCGGCCGCGATCCGGTATAGTCCCCGCCGCTGCCGCTGCTGACACCGCGCATGTAGATGATGGCAAAGCCTTGCGCGCCATTGCCGCCACCGTTGTCCTGAAAGGACACGCTGGGCAGGTACTTCACGTAGTCCCTGAAGTTCTGGACGTGCAGGGCCTCAAGTTGATCCTGTGCCAGCACGTCGATGCTGATCGGCACCTTCTGCAAATCCTCGGTGCGCCTCTGCGCGGTCACCGTGACCGTGCCCAGGGTCTTCGCCTTTTGCACCGTCGCGGAGGCCGCCGCGGCCGGTACGGGCTGCTCGGCAACGTCCTGAGCGAGCGCTGGTGCGGTCACGGCGAAACTGATCGCCGCCGCAAGCGGCAGGCGCGCCAGCATCACCCGTTGCGCCTTGCCGCCACACTTGAAATGAGCTTTGGGCATGACCTGCTACCTCCCCACAGACCGTAACGGAGCAACCAAACCTGCCGAGCCTTATCGCAACCTGATGAAATGACCCGCGGGCCTCGCAGGCGCGTCGCCATGGGGATGGGCCTGCACGGTGGCCACGGCCGGCGTCTTGCGCTTCATGGGTGATCCCCCGGGGTGTGTGGACTTGCCTGCGGAAGCTCGCGCGCTTCCGCGAGCAGCGTGTCGACGACCGCGTCGGCACCGGTCGCGATCGGGTCGAATACGACGAGGCCGGTTTCCCCGTGTGCGCGCGCGAACGCGTCCGCGCGTTGGCTTTCGCTCATGCCGTGCGTGTTGAGCGCGACGGCGATGCAGCGTGCGGCGCGGTTGGTCAGGCGCGCGGCCTGTTCGTTGGCGGCGATGCAGGCGGCGAGCGTCGGCAGCGGATAGTCCGGGTAACCGTCGATGTGGGTGCGCCGCGGGTCGTGGCAGAGCACCAGCGCGTCCGGCTGCGAGCCGTGCAGCAGGGCGAGGCTGACGCCGGCATAGGCCGGGTGGAACAGCGAGCCCTGGCCTTCGATCACGTCCCAGTGCCCGGGCTCGTTGTCGGGCGACAGCGCTTCGGCCGCACCGGCGGCGAAATCGGCGACGACCGCGTCGATCGCGACGCCGGCGCCGGCGATGAGGATGCCGGTTTGTCCGGTCGCGCGAAAATCGGCGGCCATGCCACGTCGCGCCATGGCGCGGTGAATGGCCAGCGCGGCATACTTCTTGCCGACCGCGCAATCGACGCCGACCATCAGCATCCGGCGGCCGCTGCGCTTGCGGCCGGAGCCGACGTCGAAACGCGCTTCGGCGTGGCGCACGTCGAACAGGCGTGTGCCGGCCAGGCGCGCGGCCGCGGCGATTCGCGGATTCTCGCCGAGGCGTGCATGCATGCCGCTGGCGATGTCGAGGCCGGCGTGGATCGCGGCCAGCAGGGTGTCGATCCACGCCTCGTCGAGCGCGCCGCCGAAGGTGGCCACGCCGATCACCAGCGTGCGCACACCGGCGCGGGCGGCGGCGGCCGGCGTCATGTCAGGCAGGCCGAGGTCGACCGTGTCGGCATCGAGCCGGCATTGCCCGGCACACAGCTCCGGGCGCCAGTCGAGAATGCCGCTGGCCGTCTTGGCGTCGAGGCGGTGCGGGGTGTTGCCGAGGAAGAGGAGGTACGGGGCGGCGATCTGCATGTCAGCGTGCCTCCTGGCGGCGCAGCACCTGGCCCGGATGGGCGCCGGTCGCCTTGCCGTCGGCGAGGACCG
>CALCWL010000518.1 GCA_937906285.1 uncultured Rhodanobacter sp.
CCCGGCATCGACAAGGTGCTGTACGACGCCAGGCTCGACGTGCTGCGCAACGCGCTGGGCCTGCATACCGCGATCTCGCGCGTGCAGGGCGGCAGGCTCAAGGCGAAAAAGGAAATCCGCGTGGCCAGCCTGTTCAAGGGCGCCGCGCCGGAGTTCCTGCAGATGATCGTGGTGCACGAACTGGCGCACCTGAAAGAGATGGACCACAACAAGGCGTTCTACCAGTTGTGTACCCGCATGCTGCCGGACTATCACCAGCTGGAATTCGACCTGCGCGTGTACCTGACCTGGCGCGAGCTGCCGTCGAACGACACCACACACTTGCGGGCATGACGATGGAAAGCGTGGCGTTGCAGAAGTACCTGTTGCATTTGTTCGAGCGCCACGACGTCGAACTGGAAGCGGACGAGGACGGCTGGCTGGTCACCGACGGCGACTTTCCCGCGATCCGCGCCGCCTGGCACGCGGGCGCGGCCGGCGAACCCGGGCGGCTCGACGTCGACGTGGTGCTGAGCGAGGAGCGCTACATCGAGGAGAGCTTCGCCGGCGTCGGCGGCGGCGAAGCCGGCTGCCGCGATGCGCTGCGCGCGTTCGAGCACGGCGTGTTCCATGTGGTGCTGGCGGCATGCTGGTATGTCACCGACGAGCGCCGCATGCGGATCGCCGCGTGGGACATCGGCGTGCGCACGTGGGACGTTTTCATCGGGCCGTTCAGCGTGCGCGGCGCGGATGTTCCGGAGATGCCCGGCGATGCGCTGGCGGCCATCGAGGCTGCGCTGAAGCGCGAATCGCTGACACCCGAGCTGCACTGGTTGCGCCTTGTGCACAGCCACGCCGAACGCGGCGACTCGCGCTGCGAGGCGTTGCTGGACAATGCGCTGTGGACGGCCGGCACGCTAGCCTTGAACCAGGTCGCCTGGCCGCGCGGCGGCGACTACAGCGCGCGCTGTTTCATGCTGCTGGACGTGCGCGACTACTGAGGCCGGGCGCCACGCGCGGCAGCGGCGCCGAGGTCACATCTGGCGGAAGAGATGCAGGTAGTGGCGGCTTACCGGGAGCACGTCGTCGCGTCCCTTGAGGTGGATCTGAGCGGTTTCGTTGTCGCCCCGCGTCACCTGGGCGACGGCGCGGAGATTCACCACCACCGCCCGGTGCACCTGGGCGAACTGGTTGGCGTCGAGCTGGGCCACCAGCTCCTTCAACGGCGTGCGGATGAGTGCCTCGGCGGGAGTGCCCTGCTCGCGCCAGGCGATGCGCGTGTACTTCTCGTCCGAACGCAGGAAGTCGATGTCATCGACCGCGATCATCCGCACGGTCTGCCCCACCGAGGCCCGGATCCAGCGCAGCGCCGCGGGCGCATGCGCCTGGCGCAGGTGTGCGGCAAGCTGTTCGATCAGTGCCTCTGCATCCAGCGAGGGTTGCGCGGTCCGCCACCGGTCGCGCAGGCGCGCGACGGTGTCGGCCAACCGCGCCGGCTCCACCGGCTTGACCAGATAGTCCAGCGCGCCGTGTTCGAAAGCCTGCACGGCGTACTGGTCGAACGCCGTGACGAACACCACATGGGCGCGCCGGCCGACATGCCGTGCCGCTTCCACGCCGGACAGGCCCGGCATCTGCACGTCGAGGAAGCAGATGTCCGGCCGCAGCGCTTCGAACTGCTCGACCGCTTCGCGGCCGTTGCGCGCCTGCGCCACGATCTCCAGTTCCGGCCACGCCTGCGCCAGCAGCCGCGCGAGAGCCTGGCGCAACAGCGGCTCGTCATCGGCGATCAGGGCGGTCGGGGCGCGCGCGATCATGCGGCCTCCTGGCGTGCGGGGAACTCTAGTTCGGCGCAGACGCCATGCGGCACCAGTTCGGCGAGGCGCAGCTGCGCCTCGGGGCCGAAGATCAGCTGCAGGCGTTCGCGCAGCGTCGGGAGCCCGGTGCCCAGGCTGTCGCCGGTGGGCCGCAGGCCCACCCCGGTATCGATGACCTGCGCGAAACAGCGGCCCTGGCGCAGCGTCACGCGTACCTCGATCCTGCCACCATCCTCGGCGGGGTCGATGCCGTGGCGCACTGCATTTTCGACCAGGGTCAACAGCGTCATCGGCGGACAGAGCATGCTGCGGACGGCCTCGTCGACATGCAGCACATACTGAAGCCGATCGGGGATGCGCATGTGCATCACGTCGAGGTACGCGCGAACCAGTTCGAGTTCCTGCCCGAAAGTGGTGGCGGGGTGATGCAGTCGCGGTACGGCCGCGCGCAGGTAGGCGATCAGGCTGCCGAGCACCGCCGATGCCTGCGCCGACCCGGAATCCACCAGCTCGCGCACGTTGGCCAGCGTGTTGAACAGGAAATGCGGCTCGACCTGCGCCTGCAGCAAGCGCATGCGCGCATCCAGCGCCTGGCGCTCCAGCTCGCTGCGTTCCAGCTCGAAGGCCAGCGCCTGCCGCTGCGCCTCGCCATTGATCTGGCCGATCAGCGCCGACACCGCCATCCACGGAGCCAGCAACACGCCCATGAAGGTCATGAAGCCGAAACCCGTGAGCCGATCGCTGTTCTGCCAGAACGGCACGGGATCGCCCTGGGTGGTGGCGAGGTAGGCTGTCCATGCCGCGAGCGGAATCGCGATCGCCACCGCGAGCACCTGCAACACCCAGCGCGCGATCCAGCGCGGCGTGCGCGCCGGCCATGTTTCGAACAGGCCGAAGGCCAGCGTGGCGGTCAGCGCGATGAAGAACAGGCGCGCGAACAGGATCCAGTAATGGTCCTTCCAGCCCGGCATCAGCAGCAGGCCGAGCACCGCCGCCACGCCGAGCGGATAGCGCACGCGGCGCCAGCCGAGCACACGCGCGAAGCCCGTCGGCATGGATGGTGGATCCGTGGCAGTCATGGCGCAACGATAGCAAGCCGGCGAGCGTCCCCGTCAGGTCGCGGCGATGGCTGACGACCTCGAGCGCACGCCGACCAGCAACAGCCACAGCGTGAAGGCCACTTCGCCGAAGAGGGCGGGGAACGCAAGCCTGGAAACCGTCTTGAGGATGTCCGGCGCGAACAGCTCCGTGACGCTCAAGCCCACGTAGACCAGGCCGTTGACGATCAGCCAGCCACCGAGGAAACGCGGCAGAAAGCCCGAGCGGTATACCAGCCGGCCCAGCGGCAGCAGCCACAGCCCCCAGAAGACCTGGGACACGCTGTCGGCCTGGTCGTTCAGGTGGATGAGCATCATGGCCAGGGCGTTCCGTTGCGGCTCGTCGAATGCCGCCAGGAAATCGGCGCCGCGCAGGAAGGTCAGCGTGGCCCATGCGTTGGCGATGCCCGCGAACGCCAGCGGCGCACCGAGCAGGACCAGCAAGACCATCGCCGCCGCCAGCCGCGGGCCGGTCTCCTTGAGCAGCCGATAAAGCGCCAGCGCCGTGGCGATGAAGCACAGCTCGGAGCACAGGCTGACAGCGATGTTGGCGCGGAACAGCGACTGGTGGGCGAGGATGTTTCGCGCCACCGCCGTGGCGTCCCCCGCCACGAACAGCTGACCCGGCGCGTACACCAGGGTGAAAAGGCCGGTGATCACGACCAGCAGGTAGAGCAATCCGGCGAGCCGCGCCGTCTTGTCGAGTGGATGCATGGGCTTGCCTGTCGCGTTCGGAGAGGAGTGAGGGCGTCGCTGCGCGGGTTGGTCGCGTTCGCTAGCGCAGATGCGGCAGCCACAGCATCATCGACGCGGCGAAGATGCCGGCCGCCGTTGCCAGCGTCGAGGCGAACAGCCCGGCGGCCATGGCCGCACGTGCGCGCGCTCCGCCATGGTCCTGCGCATGGAAGTAGAGCTGGAGCACCGCCAGCGGCAGCAGGTATTGGGCGAACGCGATGGTGGTGAGCGCCGGCCCGGTGAAGGTGTCCGGATCGAAGCCCACCGGACCCTGGTTCAGCAGGATCCAGAACGTCAGCCCGATGCGGAAGAACCACACGCCGCTCACCACCAGGAACAGGCGCAGCGCCCAGCGGCGGTGCAGCGCGAAGCGACGCGCCAGTGCGTGGCGCAACACCATCATTGCGCACAGCATGATCAGGATCGCGTTGAGGCTGATCGCGACGTGCTGCCACGGACCGCCCACGTTGGTCCCCGTCCACACCATCGCCAGGCCGCCCAGGCCCATCACGAAGGCCGCGGCGAGATAGAGGCGTCCGTTCCAGCGATGGAACCGCGGAAACCGGCGGCGCACCCCGGTCATCAACTGGAGCAGTCCGCCCAGCGTGATCAATGTCGCGAAAACCAGATGCGCGGCCACCATCGCGTTGTGCCCGGTATCGCCCGCCACGTGGGCACGCGGGAAGATCCGGTTCCAGGTGGCGAACTGGCCGAGCAGCGCCGTGCGCCCGTAAAAGCCGAGCAGGTAGGCCACGAAGATCAGCTGGCCAAGCCCGGCAGTCACGAACCAGCATGTCGCCGCGACCTGCAGTACGGACGTCGCGCGGGCGGGTTGCCGGGTGTCGGGGCGAGCGGAGGTCGCCGCGGATTGATTGCGCGCCGGCGGGACGGAGGCGGGAAGGCTGTTGCTGGCAAGCGTCGTCGCGTCGGGCAAAGGAGTCATCGGGCCGGTTCCGGAGTGCGTTCACCACAGTGTCGCCAGCGGCGGAATCACCGGGAATGCGTCAGGCGACGGACGACGGTTTGGGGGCGACGAAGCACGGAGGCGGGGGATGGACTGCGCAGGGAAAGCCGGTTTCCACATCCCTCAGTCGCAGGCGATCTGCAGCCGTTGCGGGGCGGCACGGCCCGGGCCGTGTATCGCGAGGCGTGGTAAAGGAGCCGGCGGACCGTGCCCGGTCTGCGAACGCAAAAAAACAGGGCGCCAACGGGCGCCCTGTTCCTTGCCTATAGCCGCTTGCTCAGTTCGGCAGCGACAGATCGTCCAGCAGCGCCTTGAGGAAACGCGCCGCTTCGCCGCCGGTAGCGGCGCGGTGGTCGAAGGTGAGGCTGATCGGCATGCGCCGGTGCACCTCGATAC
>CALCWL010000519.1 GCA_937906285.1 uncultured Rhodanobacter sp.
TGACGATGCCCTCCTCCAGCATCCACGACTCGCTGCGCGAATGCTGGAAGTACAAGTCGGCGGCGTCGATCGACGGGCCCATCAGCTGGCCGAACACGCGGTCGAGGTCGCCGGTGGCGATGCCGCCGGGGGACAGCAGCTTGCTTTCGGCGAGGGCGATCAGGGAATCCATGGGTCAGCGTGCCTGTGGTCGGTCCGGAACCATCCCACATGGGGCTGGCGAAGGTGGCTTTAAAGCTTCACGGCCCCGACGAACCGGCGCGGGCCGGTGCCGGCACGGAACCGGTCGGCGCGATGCCGCCGGACGAAGCTGGCGCGGGTTCGAGCAGCAGGCTCGGCGGCACGACCACGTCGTGCTTTTCCACCAGGATCATCTTCGGGTCGTCCCAGCTCCCGGTGATCCGGTAGCGCGCGCTGGCCGCCTTGTTCAGCCCTCTGCCGAGCAGGCCTTGTACCGCGAAACCGGCTGCCGCGCCGAGCGGGCCACCGACCACCGCACCGACCACCGGCAAGCTGTTGCCGACGTGCGGCACCACCACCATCTGCTGGTCGTAATCGCGGGCACGCAGGCCGGTGCGGCCGGTGACGCTGATGTTGGCCGCCGGCCCCTTGATGACCAAGTTGTCGGTGGTGGCGTTGCCATCGGCGAGGCGGAAATCGCCGCTGATCGTGTCGAAGCCCAGCCCCTTGCCGAACACGTCGCCGAAATCCAGCGTGAGCCGGCGCGGCAGGTCGGCCAGCGAGACCAGGCCGAGCAGGCGCCCCACGCCCGGCGAGCTGGCTTCCGGAATGCGGCCGTCGTTGACCTGCACCTTGAGGGTGCCGTCCATGGTGGCCAGCGACAGCGCAGTGGGGCTGCCGGGCCAGCTGGCATCGAGTTCGTCGCGGGTCCGGCCGCCGTCGACCAGGCCGTCGTAGCCGAACGCCGACAGCATCGCGCCGAGATCTTCGGCGGAGAAGCTGATCCGCATGTGGGTGCGGCTGTCGGTGGCGGTGCCGTCCCAATCGCCGCTGGCGGTGACCTGCACGCGCTCGGACAGCGCGCGCAGTTGTTCGATGTGCATGCCCTTGGGCGTGGGCCACGTCTCCAGCCGCGCCTCGCCCAGCCTGGCGTCGCCCAGGCGCAAGTCACGCACCCAGAGGTGCAGCGGCGGCAGCGCCGCAGGATTGATGCCGGTGTTCGCCGGGTCATCGGCGATGGTTGCCGGTGCCGGCCTCGAGGCGGCCACGCTCGCCGCGACGGCAGGCGTACTCGCCGCGGTGGTCGATGCCGTGGGCGCGACGGGCTGCCGCGGCCAGTGCAGATGTTCCATGCGCGCCGTGACGCCACGCTTGTCCAGCTCGTCGGTCGGCACCTTGATGTTGCCGGCCATGGCGGGCCCATCCACATCCACGCTGAGCACGCCCGGCTGAGGCGTGGCGCGCACCGTGAGCGCGCCGAGCGGACGATCGAAGCCGATCGCCTGGTCGGTGCTGACGTCGATGCTTTCCAGCGCCGGGCCGTTGCCGCCCGCGCCCGCCACCGCGCGCTGGACCCAGCCGGCGACATCCAGCCGGGCCGCATGGCCGCGGATGCGCAAGCCTTGCGTGGGCAGCGCCGGCGGCATCTGCGTGCCGAACGCCAGCGTGCCGGCCAGCGGCCGCCCGGTGGCGTCGTCGGCCAGCCGCAGGTGGCCGCGCAGCACCTGGCCCAGCTCCAGTTGCACGTCGCTGCCGGCGGTCGGCAGGCTCATTCGCAGATGCAGCGGCAGGTTGCCCGCGGCGGACTTGTCCAGCGGCGCGGGCAGCGCCAGCGCGATGCCGCTGAGCGGCGAATCGATGCTGAGCGTCTGCGCGAGTTCCTCGCTGCCCGGCGGATGGGCGAGCGTGAAGCCGATGCTGAACGGGCCACGCCCGTGCGCCAGATCCGCCAGCCATGCCAGCGAGGGATAACCCTGCACCAGCTCGGCGACCTGGTAATCACCCTGCAGGGCCGCCGAGAACACCGTGTCCGGCGCGGCGTTGGCGCCGGCAATCGCCAGTTGCAACTGCGCGGGTTGGCCATGGAACACGGCATTCAGCGGCCCGCTCCGCAGGCCGTGCAGGTCGAAGCGCAGCGGACCGGTGATGCCGGCCAACGCCAGCTGCCAGTCCGGCGCCGCGAGATCGGCACCGCGCAGCTGCGCGGTGCCGTCGAGCTGTGCATCGGCAAGGTGCGTCAACGGCAGGCTCAGATGGAACTCGAACGTGCCGCGACCGCCGAGCGTGAGCTTGGCCAGCGTATCGGACGCACGGCGGGCGACCGGACTCCGGCGGGCGAAGTTCAGCAGGCTCGCGCCGCTGCCGCCACCGCGCACATTGAGGTCGAGCAGAGCCTGGCCGAAGTCCGGAATCAGCGCCACCGCGCTGTCCACCTTCACGCCCAGCGAATGGCCGGCGCTGGCCTGCACCAGCATGCCGCCGTTGACGAAGCTGGCCACCGCATCGACGCCTTCGGCCTGCGGCCATTCGTCGCCATAGTCGAGGGTCAGGCCGCTGATCTCGGCCCGCGCTTCGAAGCGGCCCTCGTTGTGGTGGAACGGCCAGTCCGCCAGATCGCCGCGCACCAGCACCTGCGCCTGCTCGACGGTACCGGCGACCAGCGCGCGGTCCAGCCAGGCCACGGTCGCCGGCGGCATCACGTTGACCGGCCAGAACAGCTTCGCCGCGGGAACGTCGGCGTGGTCGATCGAGGCGTACAGACCCAGCCACGGCGCGCCTCCGGCGGCAGGCAGCACCGCCTCGCCGCGCGCGTTGCCGGCATAGCCGGCGCCGACGAATTCCAGGCTGTCGGCGCCGATGTGCCAGTCTCCATCCTGCGGCCAGAATGCCAGCGTGCCGGACAATTTCGACAACGCGAACGGCTGGCGGAACACGTGGGCAAACGTCACCGTGGTGGCTTGCGCCGGCAACTCCAGCGAGAAGGCTTCGGCGTCCCCGCGCAGCACGCCGCGCAGGCTGCTCAAGCCCGGCGACTTGTCCACCGGATCGATGCCGAGCCGGTCGAACGCCACGGCCAGGCGCTGCAATCCGGTCGCCCGCGTCCAGTGCAGCGCGAGCTGCTCGAGTTCGCCACGCGGACGCCCGCTGCCAAGCCAGCGCGCCAAGGCCGGCGGCAGGTCCGGCTTCAACGCCAACCACGGCAGCAGCGGCGCCAATTGCAGCTTGCGCGCGGCGGCGTCCAGGCGAAATTGCGGCGTGCCGGGCTGATCCAGTTGCACCACCGCGGCACTGCCGTCGTCGCCGGCCCAGCGCAGCGCATAGCCGGCGTCCCCGGCATGAATGCCGGCCAGGCCATGCAGCGACGCCACTTCGGCCACGCCGCCCGCAGGGCCGCGCACCGACAGCGTGTCCAGGTCGACGCGCACCACGCTGTCGCCCAGCTCGCCCTGACGCCAGTCGATCCACGCGCTGAGGCGGCCGGTGCCGTGTTCGATCCCGTAACCTTTCAGGTCGATGCCATCGAGCAAGGGTTTCAGGTGGGCTGCATCGGCGCTGATCCACAGCTTCCCTGAGCGCTCGCCCTGGCGCAGGTCACCCACCGCGCGCACGCTGGCCTCGGCCACGCCTTCGCGCCGCAGGCTGCCGCCGAAGCGGATGCGGTCGCCTTGCGAGCTGATCCGCAACTGCCGCGACAGCAAGGTGTAACGCTTGCCCAGCGTGGCATCGGTCACCACCACGCGCAGGTCGTCCAGCCACAGATCCACCGACAGATGGCGCAGCGACAGCGCCGGCTGGTCCGCGCCGCCGGCGCTGCCGAGTCCGCTGACACGCCAGCCGCTGGCGTCGTGCAGCAGATCCAGTTGCAAACCTCGCGCGTACACGTTGAACAGGTGCCGCGATGGCAGCAACCAACCGCCCAGGTCCAGTTTCAGGCGGGACTCCGGCAGCTTGAGTGCCGTGCCGTTCGCCCCGACGGCCGGGCCAATGCGCACGTCGTGCAGCACGAACTCCGGACCGCCAGGCGTCCACCGCCCTGCCATCGAGGCGATGCCGACCGGCCGCTGCAGCCGCTGGCTCAGTTGCGCGGCCACCCATTCCGGATGGCGCGCCAGCAGCGGCAGCAGCAACTGTGCCAGCGCCGTCAGCACGGCGAACAGGATCACCAGTACGCCCGCGGCCCAACCCAGGCCGCGCGCGCCACCGTGCAATCGACGACGCCACACCTTGTTCATGCGCCGTGGGCCGGCGTCGACTTACAGCAAGACCACATCGAACTGTTCCTGCGAGTAATGCTCTTCTGCCTGGAAGCGTATGCTTTTGGAGATGAACTCCTCCAACTCGGCGACCGCGGCGGATTCCTCCTCCAGGATGCGGTTCACCACGGAGGGGCTGGCCATCACCAGCAGTTTCTCCGCGTTGAACTGGCGCACGGCGCGGGTGATCTCGCGGAAGATCTCGTAGGTCACCGTTTC
>CALCWL010000520.1 GCA_937906285.1 uncultured Rhodanobacter sp.
CGCAACCAGCCGCCGGTCAGCGTGCTGGTGATGGCGTGGCCGGCAAACCACTGCACGCCGGTGCACGACCATGCCGGCCTGTGGGGGCTGGAGCTGGCCCTGGTCGGCGCGCTGGAAGTGCAGTCGTGGCGCCGCGACCCCGAGTCGGGCAACTTGCGCGCGCTGGGACGCGACTGGCTCGGCCCCGGCGACGGCATCTGGTTCGAGGGCGATCCCGACCACGTGCATCGCTGCCGCAACCTGTCCCAGCACGAGACCGCGCTCACGCTGCACGTCTACGGCGGCGAACTGGACCACTATCAGGCCTACGAGCAGACCGCGCCCGCCGGGCCGTGGATGGCGCGGACCACCGATTGCGCGGTGGCCGGGCACTGGCCGGTCTGACCGACGCCACGCCGGGGAAACGGGGGAACCGCATGTTTCGACGGGTCGCCATCATCGGCGGCGGCGCTGCGGCCGCCAGCCTGCTCAGCGAGCTGCTGGAGCGCGAGTCACCACAGCCGCTGCAACTGGACTGGTTCACCGGTGCCGGCCAATCGGTGCGCGGCGTAGCCTACGGCACCGGCTCCGAGCGCCACCTGCTGAACGTGCGCGCCGCGTCGATGGGCATGTTCGCCGGCAAGCCGCAGGGCTTCCTGGATTTCGTGCAGCACGACGATCCGGCGATTGCCGGCACCGATTTCCTGCCGCGCCGGCTTTACGGCGACTACCTGGAGGCCGAGGTGGCCCGCGCGCTGCAGCAGGGCAAGGCGCGCGGCCATCACGTCAACGTGGTGCCGTTCGAAGTCGATGCGCTGGTGCCCGAACGCGACGGCATCACCGTGATGCACGGCGAGCGCAGCCACCGCGCCGACGCCGCCGTGCTGGCGCTGGGTGCACTGCCGCCGCAGCCACTGAAGGGCGTCAGCGCAGCCGCGCTGGACAGCGGTCGCTACATCGTCGACCCGTGGCCGTGGCTGGCGCAGCTCGACGCGCTGCCGCAGCCGCGCACCGTGGCGGTGATCGGCCTGGGGCTCACCGCGGTCGACGTGTTGCTGGAACTCTCCGCGCGCTGGCCGCACACCACCTTCGTCGCCACCTCGCGCCATGGCCTGCTGCCCGAGGCGCACCTGGCTCATGCCGGCACGCCTGCCGGCGACAGCGCCGAACTGGTGGATGCCATGCGCGACGGACCGGAGATCCGCCGCTGGATGCACTTGCTGCGGGAAGCGATCGCGCCGCCGGGCATCGAGTGGCGCACCGTCGTCGACAGTCTGCGCCCACACTTGCCGAGCCTGTGGGGCGAGCTGCCGCCCGCGCAGCGCGCGCGCTTCATGCGGCATGCCCGCTGGGCGTGGGAACGTGCGCGCCATCGGATGCCGCCGCAGGTGCACGAGGCCATCGTCGCGCTCGAACGGCAGGGTCGACTGCGGCGCCGACGCGGCCGCCTGCAGGCTGCCGAACCGGCTGATCAGGGCCTGCAACTGCGCTTTCGGCACGCCGGGCACAGCGAGGTGTTGCACGCGGACCTGGCGATCCAGACGACCGGACTGGACACCGACGTGCGGCACAGCCGTCATCGACTGGTGCGCCAGTTGCTCACCAACGCCCACGTCACCGGCGACCCGCTCGGCCTCGGCCTGGTGGCCAGCCCCGATGGCCGCCTGCACCACGACGGCCAGCCGTGGCCGCATCTGTTCGCCATCGGCAGCCTGCTGCGCGGCACCTTGTGGGAATCCACCGCGATGCCGGAAATCCGCCAGCAGGCCCGCAGCCTGGCCGACTTGGTCCTGGCCGGCTGAACCGGCGCGGCCGTCACCATGACTGCCAGCGCCCTCACTGCCTGCATCGTCGCGCTGCACCTGCTCGGCGCGCTGTCGGCCCTGCACGCGATCCGCCACGCGCGCACGCCGCAGGGTGCGGTCGGCTGGATGCTGGGCCTGTTGCTGCTGCCGTACGTGACCTTGCTGCCGTACCTCTACCTGGGCTCCAGCCGCTTCTTCGGCTACCACGCCGGCCACAGCGCGCCGACGTCGCAGGCGTTGCCGACGAGCGCGGAGGCCAGCGTCGTCGACCCGGCCTGCGCACGCTTCGCCGCAATCAGCGCGCTGCAACGGCGGCCGTTTCGCAGCGGCCATCGCCTGCGCCTGCTGATCGACGGCGAAGGCACCTTCGCGGCGATGCTGGCCGCGATGGCAACAGCCGAGCATTGTCTGCTGGTGCAGTTCTTCGTGATCCACGACGACGCGCTGGGAAGGCGCCTGCAGCAGGTGCTGCTGCAACGCGCGGCCGCCGGCGTGCAGGTGTGCGTGCTGTTCGACGGCGTCGGCAGCCACGCGCTGCCGCGTCGCTACGTGCAAACGCTGCGCGAAGGTGGCGTGGCGATCCACCGCTTTGCCACGCATCGCCTGCGCAACCGCTTCCAGCTCAACTTCCGCAACCACCGCAAGATCGTGGTGGTCGACGGCGCGCGCGGTTTCGTCGGCGGCCTCAACGCGGGCGACGAATACCTGGGCCGCAAGCCGCCGCTGTCGCCATGGCGCGACACCATGCTGGAACTGTGCGGGCCGGCGGTGGCCGACCTGCAGCAGGTGTTCGCCGACGACTGGCAATGGATCACCGGGCAGTTGCCGCCGCTGCTGGACGCGCCGCAGGACGAAGGTCATGCCAGCGCGCTGGTGGTCGCGGCCGGGCCGGCCGACCGCCTGGAAACCGGCTCGCTGTTCTTCACCGCGGCGATCCATGCCGCGCGCCGGCGGTTGTGGCTGAGCACGCCGTACTTCGTGCCCGACACGGCGGTGCGGTCGGCGCTGCAGCTGGCCGTGCTGCGCGGGGTCGACGTGCGCGTGCTGATCCCGTCGCGACCGGATCACCACACCGTGTTCCTCTCCTCCACCCTGCATGCGTACCACGCGGTGCGTGCCGGCATCGGCATGTTCCGCTACCAGCCGGGCTTCCTGCACCAGAAGGCGCTGTTGATCGATGACGATGCCGCCGCGATCGGCAGCCTGAATCTGGACAGCCGCTCGTTCCGACTCAACTTCGAAGTCGGCGCGCTGGTCGTCGACGGGGCGTTCGCCGGCGAAGTCGAAGCGATGCTGCGCACGGACTTCAGTCGTGCCGTGGCGATCGACGAGCGCGAGTATCGCGACGCGTCGTATCTTCGCCGCGTCGCGATGCACGTGGCGCGGCTGTTCGATCCGTTGCTGTAGGAGCGGCTGCAGCGTCGCGCGACCGGAAAAAGAAGCCGGCACATCCTGTGCCGGCTTTGCCTCGGGGAAAGTCTCCGGGCCGGGTGGCCTGTCGCGGCAACCCGCGCTTGACGTGCATTTCGTACCGTGAGTGTCGGGAGCGCCTTTCCATGGGCTCCCGAGGGGTGGCCGACGCGCCCGGCCTGTCGATACCGCCAAGCCATGCCGCCGGCGCCGCGCGCCGTCAGAAGTCGTAACTGACGCCAAGGCGCACGTAACGGGGCTGGGACTGATATACCGCCATGCGATAGGTGGTGTACTCGCCCCCGGTCGAGCCGTAGAACGGATCGGTCTGCGTGGTTACCCGGTTGTTGAGCACGTTGTAGACCATCACGTTGAAGCCGAGCTTCTTGTCGGCCCACAAAGGTCGGTATTCGGCGCTCAGGCTGACGGTGTACTGCCACGGGTTGTGGCCGGCGTCGCCCGGTCGCGACACCTTGCCGGCACACCAGTGGTAATAGGCGCCGTAGCCAAGTCCCGGGTTGGTCTCGTCCAGGCCGTACATGCCAAGACAACTGCGCGGCGCACCGGAAATGATGGCCAGGTTGCCGGACAACATCCACTCAGGCGTCAGCTGGTAGGAGCCATACGCCTTGATCTGGTGGCGGCGACTGTTGGAGAGTTCGCCGTTGGCGTACTCCATGACCTGCGCGTAATCCCAGTCCACCGTGGCGGATACGTCCACCTGACCGATATCCGAACGCACCTGGCCCTCGCTGTTGCCGTAGTTGCGCGAGAACAGGTAGTCGACCTTGCCGAACCACTTGCCGTCAAACGGATGCTCGAGGAACAACTCCAGTCCGTAGTAATGACGCTTGATTCCGGACGAGAAACCGAAATCCGCCGTGGTCATCGGCACCGAGTAGTAGCTGCCATCGTACTTCTGTACCTTGAGAATATTGGTGCGCCCGGGGTTGAACAGATAGGCGCCGGAAATCGCGTTGGCGTCATAGGTGCCGGGGTCGATGCCCATGCGATCCATCTTGGCCGCGATGGCGCCGGAGTCGCTGTAATCGTCGATGGCGGTGCGCAGGTTCCGGTAGCTGGCCTTGGCACCGTAGACCCAGGTATCTCCGAGTTTCTTGTCGAATCCCAGGATGAACTCGTCCTGGTGCTCCGACTTCAGGTTGGTGGCCGTCACCATCTTGGGATCGTGCGGCTGACCATACTCGCGATTGGCCGAGATCGGTGCCCCGGGGCCACGACTGGTGTCGATCGGCGTGAGCCCGGTCGGCTGGCCGTTGGAATCGATGCCGGTGTAGGTGAAATACTCGCGCGTGAACAGCGGGGCGCCGGCCTGGCGCATCGCCACGGTAGCGGGCAGCGCGAGGAAATAGCGGCCGGCATTGCCGTAGACCTTGAAGCTGGAGTCGCCATTGACGTCCCAACTGAAGCCCACGCGCGGCGCCCACTGGGGCTTGGTCAGGCGCAGGTAGGCCTCGCCACCCGGATTGTAGTTGGTGAACTGATCGTTGCGCAGGCCCAGCTTGAGCAACCAGCGGTCGCTGACCTGCCAGCTGTCTTCGATGTATTGCGCACGCTGTTCCACGCGTACCGAACCACCGCCGTAGCGGCGGTACTTCGCCACGTAGTAGCCGGTTGCGCCACCCGGGTAGGTACCCGGTGCAGCAACGTACGGATCAGCGCCGGGCACACCGATGATCGGGGTGCCCGCGGCGCCCTTGTTGTACTCCCAGGCATAGCCCGGGTCGGCCATCCTGTTGCCGTCGTTGTTGTCCTCGATGGTCTGGTTGTCGATACCAGCCGAAAGGGTATGGCTGCCGAGTCGATAGCTCAGATCGAGACGCAGGTTGGTATTGCGCGATGTATGGGTCGGATCGTCAACCGCGCCCAGAGTCTGCGGGCTGATGATGGTCGTGCCGCCGTTCAGCGCCGGGTTCTGCTTGCTGGCGCTGTAGAGGCGTGCGATGTCCGGGTACAGATTGGTCACCTGGTTGAAGTAGGTACCGTCCATGCGGCCGTACATGGCCGACAAGGTCAGGTCGTCGGTGAGGTAGCTGGTGAACTTTGCGACATAGAGATCCGCGCCGGTCTTGGTGGGGATGGCGCGGTTGGCAAGGGCGCCCGTCTTGCCGGTGTCGTAGTCGTATGCGAGGCGGTCCGCCGAATAGGAGCGCTTGGTGGAAGCACCCGTCAGCTCCAGGATATTGCTGTCGTTGATGTTCCAGTCGAGCTTGGCGTACCACTTGGGGTAATCGTTGCGGTACCTGGTGTCATACGGCGAATCGGTGCTGCCGATGCTGTTGCCTTGTCGCCGCTCGGCCTCCACCGAGGCAAACAGGAACAGCTTGTCCTCGATCAGCGGGCCACCGGCGTAGGCACTGGCCACCGTGGTCCACGACTTGTCCTGGGCGTTGCGGTCATACAACTTGCCCTTGTCGGAGCCGCTGACGAAATAGATGTCCTTCTGGTCGCCGCGGGCGAATGCGGGCGTCCACAACACCTGGCCACCGAAGTGCCAGGCGTTGGTGCCTCGCTTGCCGACCTGACTGATCACGCCGCCATCGGAGCGTCCGTAGGCGGCGCCGTAGCCGCCACTGAGAATCTCCTGCTGGTCGATTGATCCGTAGGGCAGCGCAAAGCCGCCGAAGTTGCTCAAGGGGTCGGTCGTGTTGAATCCATTGATGTAATAGGCGTTCTCGGTGACCGAGGAGCCGCCGAAGGAAATCACCGAGCCACCGGTAGGGCCGTCAAAATAGCCGCTGCCTTCGACCACGCCCGGTGCGAGCAGCGCAATGGCCTCGGCACTGCGCGCCAACGGCAGCCTGGCCAGTTGCTCGGCGGTGATCACCGTGCGCGAGTCGACGCCGGTAACGTCGATGGCAGGCAGCGAGTTGGCGCTCACGGTGACCACATCGAGATTCTTCACGCCTGGCGCCACGAAGGAAACTTCCGTTCCGCCGCCCACGCGCAGGGTGACGTTCGAGCGCGAGTCCACCGTCGCGCCATCCTTCATCAAGGTGACGGTATAGGTGCCCAGCGGCAGGTTGTCGAAGGTGTAGCGGCCCTGCGCGCCGACCGTCACGCTGCGGGTCAGGCCTGCGGCATTGCTCACGGAAACCGTCTCGCCGGACGCCACCGGCGCCTGGCCGAAGATGCTGCCGGTCGTGGCTTGGCCGATCGCACCGGTGGAAACGGCCAGCCCCGCGAACAGGGCCAAGGCCAGGACGTTGCGACGGCACAACGCCGCTCGCGTCACATGCTTGCTCATCAGTAGTTTCTCCAGATCATTCCAATGCCGTGCCCCCGCATTCGTCATGGACGGACGCGCCGGCCCGGCGGCGGTTGCCGCTTCTGGAGCCCTTCGATTCGGCTTATGGCGACTTGCTCCCCGTGTCGCCCTCCCCCCATCCGACCGCTGCCGGACGGGCCCCACCTCGACGCCGTTCATCGCAACGGCGATTGATCGAAAGCGATGGCCGCACCAAGAACCCGGCCTCATGATGTAGACGTCGCGTGGGCACGTCTTGATCGGTTTCGGTCGTCCGCACGCTGAGTTCGGCACAACTGCCAATGCGGCATGCCGCCGCTCGAAACCGGCCGGTGCCGATCTGCCTACGCGCGATCGCCGCCGCGCAGGGCGCGGTACGCGCGCGGGGTCATGCCCACAGTCGCCTTGAACTGTCGCGCGAAAGCGCTCTGGTCGGTGAAGCCGCACGCCAGCCCCACGGTTGCCACACTGTCCTTGCCAGGCAGCATCTGCATCGCCGCTTCGATGCGCAGTTTGGTCATGGCCTGCTGCGGCGTGATCTGGAACACCCGTCGGAAATGCCGCTCGAGCTGGGCCACCGAAACCTGCGCGAGCTCGGCCAGGGTGGCCACGCGCACATTCTCCGCATAGTGGGCCTGCATGTAATCCATCACATGGATGAGGCGTGCGTAGGTTGGATGCCGTCCGTCAGGCTTGCGCAGATCCCGCGATATGCCGATCACGCCACACACCTCACCACGGGAGCGGAACGGATACTTGCAGGTGAGGCACCACCCCGGCACACGGTTGGGGAGTATGTGCACTTCCAACTGGTTCTCGATCGCCTCGCCGGCCAAGACGCGGCTGTCCTGCGATGCGTAGGAAGCCCCCAGCACGCGCGGAAAAAGCTCGGTCACGGCGTGGCCGATCACCTCGTCGCGTCGTTTGAGGCCCAGTCGCCGCACCAGGGTCATGTTGGCGTGCGTGTAACGGCCGAGGCGATCTTTCACGAAAAAAACCGCATCCGGGAGGACATCGAACAGTGTCTGCAGTTCGCCCGCAGGAATTTTCACGTCCATACGTCGTACTCCCCGAGTCGTGATCGAGAGGTTGTGCGATGACGTTTTCGACAGTAGCAAGCAGTTGTTCGCCGCGCATCAATTGTGCTCATTTCCGCATGTCCAAGCACCGGACTTGCCTAGACGCTCCGATGGGGTGCCGCGAACATGGGCACATGCACACCATCCACGTCATCGATTCGCACACCGGCGGCGAGCCGACCCGCGTCGTCCTCGGCGGGCTGCCTTGCCTGGGCGAGGGCAGCCTGGGCGAACAACGCCAGCTTTTTCGCGACAACCACGATGCGTGGCGACGCGCGGTGACCTGCGAGCCGCGCGGTTCGAGCGCCATGGTGGGCGCCCTGCTGCGTCCCGCGCAAAGTGCCGACGCATGCACCGGCGTGATCTTCTTCAACAACGTCGGCTACCTGGGCATGTGCGGGCACGGCACCATCGGGGTCGTCCGCACGTTGGCGCATCTGGGGCAAATCGCCCCCGGCAAGCACTGCCTGGATACTCCCGTGGGCAAGGTGGGCGCCGAGCTGCATGCGGACGGGCGCGTGTCCGTCGACAACGTGAGAAGCTACCGGCACGCTGCCAACTTGCGCATCGAGGTGCCGGGCTACGGCACGGTGCGCGGCGACATCGCCTGGGGCGGCAACTGGTTCTTCATCACCCGTGACACGCCCCTGCCGCTTGAGCTCCGCCATCAACGCGGGTTGACGACGTACACCGAAGCCATCCGGCACGCACTGGAAGCCGCGGGCGTCCGTGGCGCGAACCAGGGCGAGATCGACCACATCGAGATCAACGCCCCCTCCGCCACGCCGGGCATCGACGCGCGCAACTTCGTCCTCTGCCCCGGCATGGAGTACGACCGTTCGCCCTGCGGCACCGGCACCAGCGCCAAACTGGCCTGCCTTGCCGCCGACGGCAAGCTCGCGCCCGGGCAACTCTGGCGCCAGGAAAGCATCCTGGGCAGCGTGTTCGAGGCGCGCTACACGGCGGACGAACAAGGCGTGCTGCCGCAGATCACCGGGACGGCGCACATCACAGCGCGGTCGACGCTGCTGATCGACGACAACGACCCGTTTGCCTGGGGCAGCAGTGCGTAATGAGCCACTACGACCTCATCGTTGTCGGCGCCGGCATCGTCGGCGCCAGCTGCGCCGATGAGGCAGCGACGGCCGGTCTTCGTGTCGCCATCGTGGAACCTGGCCCCATCGGCGGCGGTGCCACCGCATGCGGAATGGGCCATCTCGTGGCGATGGACGACGATCCCGCCGAACTCGCGCTGGCGCGATATTCGCTGCGCCGCTGGGAGGATCATGTCGACCTCGCCGAAGCCGAATTCAGCCGCTGCGGCACCTTGTGGGTCGCCCGCAACGAAACCGAAGCCGAAGGCATCGCGCAGCGCGTCGCACGGCTCGAAGCCTCCGGCGGCGAAGCGGAGGCCGTCGACGCGCAGGCACTGTATCGTCTCGAACCGGCACTGGCGCCCGGCCTGTGCGGCGGCATGCTGGTGCCGCGCGAGGCCGTGGTGTATCCGCCGCGGGTGGCGCTGCACCTGGTGCGTCGCGCCCTGCAACGCGGCGCAACACTGTATGCCGGCCGCGCCGTGCGCCGGCTGGGCAGGGCCACGGTGACGCTGGACGACGGCACCGTGCTGGCCGGCCCCGCCCTCGTCGCCACCGGCTGCGCGCTGCCCGAACTGCTGCCGCAACTGCCGCTGCGCCCGCGCAAGGGACACCTGCTCATCACCGAGCGCTATCCAGGGCTGCTGCATCACCAGGTGCTCGAACTGGGCTACGCCAGCAGCGCGCACGGCACGGCCGGCAGCAGCGTCGCCTTCAACGTGCAGCCGCGTCCGACCGGGCAGATCCTGATCGGCTCCTCGCGCGAATTCGACGTGACCGATCCGGCGGTGTCCGGGCCGATGCTGCAGCGCATGCTGCAGCGCGCTTTCGACTTCATGCCGGCCCTGCGCGGGCTGCGAGCGATCCGCGCCTGGACCGGGTTCCGCCCCGCCACGCCGGACGGACGTCCCTATCTCGGCGCCGTTCCGGACAGTACCGACCTGTGGGTCGCCGCCGGCCACGAGGGGCTGGGCGTCACCACCGCGCTGGGCAGCGCCCGGTTGATGCTCGACCTGTTGCAGGGACGTCCGCCGGCGATCGATCCGGCGCCCTACGCGCCGGCGAGGGCGCTCGCATGAGCGCGGCCGGCACCGTGCGGCTCAGCGTGAATGGCGAGCCGGTCGCCGTACCGGCCGGCAGCAGCGTGGCTGCCGCGGTGGCAAGCGTCGCCGCGGCCCGCTTCCGGCGTTCGGTGCGCGGCGAGCCGCGCGCGCCGTTGTGCGGCATGGGCGTGTGCTTCGAATGTCGCGTGCGAATCGACGACACGCCCCATCAGCGCGCATGCATGACGCCGGCGCGCGATGGCATGCAGGTGAGCACCGATGACTGAGCGTTACGACGTGCTGGTCGTCGGCGCAGGCCCGGCGGGGTTGGCGGCAGCGCGGGCCGCCGCCAGTCATGGTGCACGGGTCGGCCTGCTCGACGCGCAGGCCCGTCATGGCGGCCAGGTCTGGCGCCACGACGTGCTCCACGGCACGCCACGACCTGCACGGAAAGCCTTCGACCTGCTTGTCCGCACTCGCGGGCACGTGGAATGGCTGCCACAGCATCAGGTGATATCCGCCGACCATCGAACCCTGCTGGTGGAAACGCCGCGCGCAGCGATTCGACTGTCCTGCGGTTCGATGGTGCTGGCGACCGGAGCGCGCGAACTGCTCTTGCCGTTTCCGGGCTGGACCCTGCCCGGCGTGACGGGTGCCGGCGGCATCCAGGCGCTGGCCAAGCAGGGCTGGCCTGTCCACGGCAAGCGCGTCGTGGTGGCGGGAAGCGGCCCGCTGCTTTTGGCCGCCGCCGCCACATTGCGTCGGCATGGCGCTCGCGTGCTCGGCATCTACGAACAGGCGCCGGCGGCGGCGGTGGCCGCATTTGCGATGCAGCTGTGGCGCTGGCCGGCACGCGCGGTGCAGGCCGCGCTTCTGCGCGCGAGACTTGCCGGCATTCCCTATCGCTGCGGCTCATTTGTCCGCATGGCGCATGGCCGCGACGCGCTGTGCGGCGTCGACGTCGATGATCCGCGCGGTCCGTTGCGCATCCCCTGCGACTTGCTCGCCGTCGGCTACGGCCTGGTACCCAACGTCGAGCTGGCCAGCATGCTTGGCTGCGCCCTGGATCACACCCGCGGTCACCCCTGCGTGCAGGTCGACGCCCTGCTGCGCACTAGTGTCGCGGGCGTTTACGCGGCCGGCGAGTCGTGCGGTATCGCCGGGCTTGCCGCTGCGCGCATCGAGGGCGGCATGGCCGGCCATGCCGCGGCTGGATTCCCGGCAGCAGCAACCGCCCTGCTCCCTTCGCGCCAACGCGCACGCCGCTTTGCGGACCTGCTGGCGCAGCACTTCGCGCTCGATGCGCGCACGCGCACGCTGGCCGGCGCCGACACCATCATCTGCCGCTGCGAGGACGTGACGCTCGCGGCGCTGGACGGCTTCACCGACGCTCGCGCGGCCAAGCTCGCCACGCGCTGCGGCATGGGCGCATGCCAGGGCCGTATCTGCGGCACGGCGCTGGCCGAACTCGACCGTTTCCCGCACGGCGGTATCCGTCCGCCGCTGTTTCCCGCACGGCTGGCCACGCTGGCCACTGGCGATCCGTCTACCCCCTGACTACCAACGAGGCTTTTCCGCATGAGCAAGCAGTCCATCTGGCGTGGCGTCATTCCTGCCATCACCACGCCTTTCACGGTCGACGGCAAGGTCGACCATGCCTTCCTCGCCAAGCACGCTCGCATCATGCTCGACGCCGGCTGCACCGGCATCGTGCCGCTGGGCTCCCTGGGCGAAGGCGCTACGCTGAGTTTCGACGAGAAGGTCGCGATCATGCGCACCCTGGTCGAGGCATTGGACGGCGCGCCGGTTGTCCCCGGTATCGCTGCGCTGTCCACCGGCGAGGCCGTGCAGCTGGCGCGCGCGGCCAAGGCGGCCGGCTGCGCCGGGCTGATGGTGCTGCCGCCGTACGTGTATTCCACCGACTGGCGTGAAATGGGCACGCACGTCTCGGCGGTGATCGCGGCCACCGATCTGCCGTGCATGCTCTACAACAATCCGCTGGCCTACAAGACCGACTTCTCGCCCGCGCAGCTGGCGGCGCTGGCGGCCGACCACCCCAACGTGCAGGCGGTGAAGGAATCCTCCGGCGACGTGCGCCGCATCGCCGGCATCAAGGCGCTGCTCGGCGATCGCCTGGAGATCCTGGTCGGCGTGGACGACATCATCGTGGAAAGCCTGCAGATGGGCGCAACCGGCTGGATTGCCGGCATGGTCAACGCCTTCCCGCGGGAATCGGTGGCGCTGTTCGAGCGCGCCAGCCAGCCGGGCGGCGTGGAAGACACCGCCGACCTCTACGCCTGGTTCCTGCCGACGCTGCGCATGGACACCGTGCCCAAGTTCGTGCAGCTGATCAAGCTCGCGCAGGACGTGGTCGGCCTGGGCAGCGAGCGCGTGCGCGCGCCGCGCCTGGTGCTGCAAGGCGCCGAGCGGGAAGCCGCGCTGCGCGAAATCCGTGCCGCCGTCGCCAACCGCCCGGGGCGCTGAGATGGATGTCCAGCCGTTGCTGATCGCTGGCGAATGGCGCGCCGCACGCGAATCAGCCGAAAGCTTCCGCGCCATCGACCCATCCAGCGGCGAAGCGATCGGGCCGACCTTCCCGGTCAGCGGCGAAAGCGATCTGCAAGCGGCGCTGACCAGCGCCTGCGCGGTGGCCGACGAGCTCGCGGGGGCGCCGCCGTCGCGCATCGCGGATTTTCTCGACGACTACGCCCAGGCCATCGACGACGACGCGGCGACACTGGTTGCGCTGGCGCATGCGGAGACGGCGCTGCCGGCGGATACCCGGCTGGCCAAGGTGGAACTGCCGCGCACCAGCCGGCAGCTGCGGCTGGCGGCACAGGCGGTGCGCAGCTTCGCCTGGACGCAGCCGGTGATCGATACCGCCGCCGGCCTGCGCGCCCATTACGCACCCCTGCACAAACCGGTGCTGATCTTTGGCCCGAACAACTTCCCGCTGGCGTTCAACGCCGTGGCCGGCAGCGACTTCGCCTCGGCCATCGCGGCACGCAATCCAGTGATCGCCAAGGCACACCCGTCGCATCCGGCGACCAGCCAGCGGCTGGCCGAGCTTGCCCATCGGGCCTTGCTGAAGGCCGGTCTTCCCGCGGCGTCGGTGCAGATGCTTTACCACTTCGACCAGCACCTGGGCTTGCGACTGGCACGCGACCCCCGGCTCGGCGCGATCGGCTTCACCGGCAGCCGCAGCGGGGGCCTTGCCCTGAAGGCCGCCGCCGACCAGGCGGGCATTCCGGCGTACATGGAAATGTCCAGCATCAATCCGGTGTTCCTGTTGCCAGGCGCGCTGGCCGAACGCGGCGCCGCAATGGCGCAGGAATTTTTCGCCTCGTGCACGACGGGCAGCGGGCAGTTCTGCACCAACCCGGGGCTCGTCGTGGTGCCGGAGGATGCCGCCGGCGACGCTTTCGTCAGCACCGCCCTCGCGCTGTTCCATGCCGCACCGCCGGGCGTGCTGTTCTCCCGTGGCGTGCTGGAGCAACTTGACCAGGCAGTGGGCGCGCTGCGCGACTGGGGCGCCACTTGCCTTGTCGGCGGCGCCTCGGCCGGGCCGGGCTACCGCTACCGGCCCACCTTGCTGCAGATCAGCGCACGCTCGTTCCTCAAGCATCCCGCCAAGTTGCAGCGCGAGGCGTTCGGCCCGGCCAGCCTGCTGGTGCGCACACGCGATGCCGGCGAGATGCTGGCCGTGGCGGCAAGCCTCGAAGGCAACCTTACCGGCACGCTTTACGGCGCCAGCGATGGCAGCGATGACATGGTGCCGCTGGCGCAAGTCCTGCGTCCGCGCGTCGGTCGCCTGATCGCCAACCGCATGCCTACCGGAGTCGCCGTGAGCGCCGCCATGAACCACGGCGGCCCGTACCCGAGCACCAGCCACCCCGGCTTCACCGCGGTGGGCATGCCGGGCGCGATCCGTCGCTTCGCCGCGCTGCACTGCTACGACAACGTCGACGATGCACTGTTGCCGCCGGAGCTGCGCGACCGCAATCCGGGTGATGTCGCGCGGCAGGTGGACGGCCGCTGGCGCAACGATGACCTCGGCCCCGGACGGAGTCCCGCACCATGACCCCTGCACGCGCCAACTCGCAGATCGGCGGCCTCGATCTGGCCCGGACACGCGCCGGCCTGGCCCCCTGGCAGACGACCGCCGCGCCGATCGGCAGCGACGAATACCAGCAGCGCCTGCAGCGCGCGCGGACGCTGATGCAGGAACTCGGTGTCGATGCGCTGCTGGTTACCGCCGGCGCCTCGCTGCGCTATTTCAGCGGCATCGGCTGGGGTGCCAGCGAGCGATTGCTCGGCCTGCTGCTGACCGCCCAGGGCACACCCATCCTGATCTGCCCGGCCTTCGAGACCGGTTCGCTGGAACGCGTGCTGCGAATCGGCGTCGACGTTCGCACATGGGACGAACATGAGAGCCCGCATGCACTGGTGGCCAGCGCGCTGCGCGAACGCCATGCCGGCAGCCTCGCACTCGACCCCGCCGCGGCCTACGCCGTCGCCACACGCCTGCGCGACGCCCTGGGAAATTGCCGGCTCGCGGACGCCAGCCCGATCATCGACGGCTGCCGCATGCGCAAGTCGACCGCCGAGCTGGCGCTGATGCAGCAAGCCTGCGCGATGACGCTGCAGGTGCAGCGGCTGGCGGCGGGCGTGCTGCACGAAGGCATCAGCAACCATGAGCTGGTGCGCTTCATCGACGAGGCGCATCGCGCGCTGGGCGCCGACAACGGCTCCACCTTCTGCATCGTGCAGTTCGGCCAGGCCACCGCCTACCCGCACGGCATTCCCGGCGAGCAGCGGCTGAGCGCGAACGAGCTGGTGCTGATCGATACCGGCTGCGCCGTGCAGGGCTACAACTCCGACATCACCCGCTGCTACGTGTACGGCCGCCCGACCGCCGAGCAGGCGCGGATCTGGTCGCTGGAGCAGACCGCGCAGCGCGCCGCGTTCGACACGGTACGCCCCGGCGTGCCGTGCGAGGCAGTGGACGCCGCCGCGCGCGCGGTGGTGGAGCGCGCCGGCCTCGGGCCGGACTACCGCCTGCCCGGCATCCCCCACCGCACCGGCCACGGCTGCGGCCTCAGCATCCACGAGACGCCCTACCTGGTGCGTGGCGACAGCACCGCGCTGGAGCCCGGCATGTGCTGCAGCAACGAACCAATGATCGTGCTGCCCGACCGCTTCGGCATCCGCCTGGAAGACCATTTCCACGTCACCGCCGACGGCGCCGCCTGGTTCACCGAACCCTCGCCCGCCATCGACCAGCCGTTCGCCTGACCGGCATGCGCTGATCCACGCCATCGGAGCGTCACCATGTCCGACTTGACCGACCGCCCCGGCATCGCCTCCATCGCCACGGCGGCGAGCGACGATCATGCCGGACGCTTCCGCGCGCTCTCCTCTCAGGAATGGACGTGGCGGCAGGCCCAGTTCGCCGGCGCCGACGAAGAAGACGTCCAGGCGCAGCCGGCCAATTGCCTGCCGCGCGTGGACGCCGCCAGCCAGGCCATGCGCGAACGGCACTGGGCAGGCGTGCTGGAACAACTCGACGCCATCCCCGCCGACGCATTGCACGGCGATGAGCAGGTCAGTTATCTGGTCTACCGCAACCAGGTCGAAACCCTGCTGGCCGACCGGCATTTCCGCACCTGGCAGATGCCGTTCAACAGCGACACCTCGTTCTGGGGCAACCTCGGCTTCACCGCGCGGCGGCCGTTGCACAACGCAGGCGACTACCGCCGTTACATCGGCCTGCTGCGCGACATTCCGCGCTACTTCGACGAGCAGATCGCGAACATGCGCGCCGGCCTCGCGCGCGGCTTCAGCGTACCGCGGACGACCCTGGCCGGACGCGATCAGCCGATCGCCGCGGTGGTCGATGCGCAAGGCGCGGACAATCTGTTCTACACGCCGTTCCGGCAGATGCCCGCGAGCATCCCGGCGGACGAACAGGCCCGCCTGCGCGCGGCCGGCCTGGCTTCCATCGAAGACGCCGTGGTCCCGGCCCATGCGCGGCTGCTCGACTTCATGCGCAACGTGTACATGAAGCAGGCACGCGACAGCCTGGCGGCCGAGTCGATGCCGGACGGCGAGGCGTTCTACCGCGCGCAGGTCCGCAAGTTCACCACGCTGGACATCAGCCCCGATGCGATCCATGCGCTGGGTCTGCGCGAGGTGGCGCGCCTGCGCGCGGAGATGGAGCAGACGATCCACGCGACCGGCTTCAAGGGAAGCTTCGCCGGGTTCCTGCATTACCTGCGCACCGATCCGAAGTTCTACCCGAAGAGCGCCGACGAACTGCTCAAGCAGGCCGCGTGGATCGCGAACCGGGTCAATGGAAAAATCGGCCAGTACATCGGCCGGCTGCCACGCCAGCGCTTCGTGATCGAGCCGGTGCCGGCGGATCTGGCGCCGTTCTATACCGGCGGCCGCGGGGGCGCCGGCTACTACATGGTCAACACCGGCGACCTGCCCTCGCGCCCGCTGTATGCCCTCACCGCACTGACCCTGCACGAATCATCTCCCGGCCATGCCCTGCAGATGCCGCTGGCGGCCGAGCAGGAGGATTTGCCGGCATTCCGCCGCAGCAACCACCTCTCCGCCTATACCGAAGGCTGGGCGCTGTACTCGGAACGGCTCGGCGTGGAAATGGGTTTGTACGACACGCCGTGGGAGCGCTTCGGCTACCTCGGCTACCAGATGTGGCGCGCCTGCCGGCTGGTGGTCGATACCGGCATCCACCATCTGCAATGGAGTCGCGAACAGGCACTCGACTACCTGCGCGAGTACACCGCGCTGGGCGAACACGAGATCGAAACAGAAGTGGATCGCTACATCGCGTGGCCGGGCCAGGCGCTGGCTTACTACCTTGGCGAAATGGCCATCGTGGATGCACGTGCGCGCGCCGAAAAGGCGCTGGGCGAGCGCTTCGACCTGCGCGCCTTCCACGACACCGTCCTGGCGCTCGGTTCGGTGCCGCTGCCGGTGTTGCAGCAGCAGATCGATCGCTTCATCGCCAGCGGCGGCAAGTCGCCCTACGCGAACGAAAAGCGCTGCGGCTGCAGGTCGTCCTGACAATCGCGGCACTGCACGGAAGCAGGCCCCCTCCAAGCCGTTGCCGGATCACGCCCATGCCCTCGACCGGAAAGTTTCATCGACAACTCAGCCTCACCGACCTGACCTTTATCGGCCTGGGCGCCATCTTCGGCTCAGGCTGGCTGTTCGCGGCCAGCCATGTCTCTGCGATCGCCGGGCCGGCCGGCATCCTGTCCTGGCTGATCGGCGGTGCGGCGGTGCTGCTGCTGGGCCTGGTCTACTGCGAGTTGGGTGCGGCGTTGCCGCGTGCCGGTGGCGTGGTGCGCTATCCGGAATACTCGCATGGCCAGTTGCTGGGGTCGCTGATGGGCTTCATCACCCTGATCGCGTTTTCCAGCCTCATCGCCATCGAGACCGTGGCCTGTCGTCAATACGCGGCGGCCTGGTTTCCTGCCTTGAATCGCAACGCAAGCGGCGCCCCCACCCTGCTGGGCTGGCTGGTGCAGCTGGCGCTGCTGACGCTGTTCTTTGCGCTCAACTATTTCAGCGTGAAGACCTTTGCCAGGGCCAACAACCTCGTCAGCATCTTCAAATTCCTGGTGCCTCTGCTGGTCATCGTGGTGCTGCTGTCCCACTTCCAGCCGCAGAACATGAGCGTGCACGGTTTTGCGCCTTACGGCTTCAGTGGCGTGGAGGGGGCGGTCTCCGCTGGCGGCGTGATCTTCGCCTACCTGGGACTGACCCCGATCATCTCGGTGGCGAGCGAGGTGCGGGAGCCGCAGCGCACGATCCCGATCGCGCTGATCCTGTCGGTGATGCTGTCCACGGCGATCTACCTGCTGCTGCAGGTGGCCTTTCTGGGCAGCATTCCCACACAGATGCTGGCGGAGGGCTGGGGCGGGATCGGTGCGATGTTCTCGCTGCCCTATCACGATATCGCCATCACCCTGGGCATCGGCTGGCTGGCCGCGCTGGTGGTTTGCGATGCGGCGATCTCGCCCAGCGGCACCGGCAACATCTACATGAACGCCACGCCTCGCGTGGTCTACGGCTGGGCACGCAGTGGCTCGTTCTTCAAGCTGTTCGCGCGCGTCGATGCCGACTCCGGCATCCCGCGACCCGCGCTTTGGCTCAGCTTTGCGCTGTCAGTGTTCTGGACCCTGCCGTTCCCCTCGTGGGAGGCCCTGATCAGCGTGGTGTCGGCCGCCCTGGTACTGAGCTATGCCGTGGCGCCGATCACCGTGGCGGCGCTGCGCCGCACCGCGCCGGAACTGCCACGGCCATTCAAGGTGCGCGGCTTCGGCCTGCTCGGCCCGCTCTCCTTCGTGGTGGCCACCCTGATCGTGTACTGGTCGAGCTGGCAGACCGTGTCATGGCTGCTGGGCCTGCAGATCGTGCTGTTCGCGATCCATGTCCTGTGCAGGCTGCCGTCGCCCGAAGGCCGCTCCAGGCTGTGCCAGGAGGTCTATTCGTCGTGGTGGCTGATTGCCTACTACGCGCTGCTCATCGCGTTGTCCCGCCTGGGCACTTTCGGTGGCCGCGGCTTCCTTGGCCATCCCTGGGATTCGCTGGCCGCCGCCGTCGTGGCGCTGCTCATCTACCACTGGGGTGCCCGCAGCGGACTGCCGGCCCACTTGCTCGACCTGGGCAGCGATGACGACTGAGCGCCCGCCACATGGCGCACTCGTCCAGCGCTTGCTGCACGACGACCTCCAGCGCTGCCGGGGGCGCGCATGAGCATTGACGCCAATACCCCGGAACCGGCAGTACCGGACTACCCGCAGACACTTGGCCATCCCGGCGGGACAGGTATGGGCCAGCAAAATCTATGGCGCCTGCGCGGCGCTGATTTATGCAGCAAGCATTTTTGGCGGCCATGTCGCGGACAAGGTCATCGGTTACCAGCGCACAATCCTGATCGGCGCGATGGTCATGGCGACAGGCTTGCTCGTCGTGATGCTACCGAGCAAAGGGGTCTTCCTGCTTGACCTGTCCCTGGTGATTGTCGGCAACGGCCTTTTCAAGCCGAATATCTCTTCGATGGCCGGGCAGCTTTACCGCCGCGGCGACGATCGCCGCGATCATGGCTTCGTCCTGTTCTACATGGGCATCAACGCAGGCTCGCTTCTGGCACCACTGTTGACGGGGTAGTTGGCGAGCCGTTTCACCGACATGCAGCAGAACTACAAACTCTCGAGAGCGGGAGTCTCCTCAAATCCCGGGGCGGTTAAGCTGGCGGTATTGGCGAGGAGTGAGGCCGGTAAGATTGCGGAAGTGCCGCGACAGGCCGCTCTGGTCGCAGAAGCCAGTGAGCTGGGCGATCTCGCCGATGGCTTTGTCGGTGCGAACCAGCCACTGGGCGGCCGAATCAATGCGCAACTTGAGCAAATAGCGCGCTGGCGAAAGCTGGAACAGCTTGCGCATGCGTCGCTCGAACTGGGCAGCGGTCAATCCGCAGAGACGCTCCAGCTGCATCTCGCGCAATGGCTCGCACAAGTGCGCGTGCATGTACTCAACGGCATCGGCGAAGGCGCTATCGATCATCGCCGAACGGCCCGGTTCGTGCAGATCACGCGAGACGCATGCGAGGCCGACCACTTGGCCGGCACTGTCGTGCAACGGCATCTTGGTGGAAATGCACCAGCCAGTGGCGTGATCCGGATACAGCGTAAGGTCGAGGCTGTCCAGCACTGGTTTGCCCGTGCGGAAAACCTGCTCGTCCTGTCGCGCATAACGCTCGGCCATGGGTGCCGGAAACAGGTCGAAAGCAGTCAGGCCGACCGCATGCGCCTTGCTCGGCAGATGGCAACGCGCGACCGCTGCGGCGCTCATTAATACGTAGCGCCCCTGGCGATCCTTGATCGAATACACGATGTCGGCAAGGCGATCGAACAAGCCCTCGACATAACCCTGCGATGCAATGCGGCCCAGAAAGGTCGCCTGCCACTCCCATCTGTCCCGCATTCCCCACCCCGATTTGCCCGATTCGACGGTAACCGTCGGAAATAGCAAAAACCGTGTGCAACCCCGCGTTTATTATAATCAACCGACATGTATGGAAGCCGAAGACGTTACGTCACGTTGGGCCGCGGCTGCTCTTTTTGGGGAGGTGATCTTGCTGCAGAAATTCGGGCAACGCCTTCATCAAGATTGTTCAGCTAAAACTGCTCCGGGCTAACGTAGCCGCGCGTCGAGTGAATCCGGGGTGCCGGCGCATTCTTCGCAGCACTTTCCGCACGGGATCAGGTTACGTGTCCAGTCCCGCTTGGTGCTTCGCCTTCCTGAAGAACAGCTCCGGTGGCTGCTCGCGCCAGGCGCGCAGGGCGTGCAAAGGTTTTGTGGCCGAGCGCTAACTGCGGCAGACGGTCGTCATAAAGCGCCTGATAGTGCTCGATCGTGGTAACGCGTGCTGGCCGGTCGGTGCTTTGGTCTTGCTGGTGAAACGGTCGGTGAACTGGCTACCGTTGTCGGTGAGCAGCTTGTCGATCTTCGTCGCCGCGGCGCTGTGCAGCCGTCGCAGGAGATCGGTGCTGCCGGCCTCGCTCCGATCGGCGTAGATGCGCAGATGGCCCAGTGGCCCGGTCGATCGTCACGAACACGTAGCGCCGGAGTTTTCGTCGGCCATTTGCGGCAGGTACTTGATGTCGACGTGGACGAACATGGTCCTTGAAGGTCTTGCGCATGATCGGCGCGCCCTTGTGATCTACCGAGCGCGCGTCATCGACGTGCTGCTCGTTGCGTCGACTCCAGTACACCTGAGTCTTCCGCTGACCGAGGGGCCGGCCCCTTTGCGGGGCCGGCCCTGTCATCCATTTGAGAGCTCAGAGCGATACGCTTTCGAAAATTACGGATGCGATCCCGTAATCGACCAGGCGCCCGATCCCGAGGTGGATTCCACGAAGAAGCTGTAACTATGCCCGGCGGTGGCCGTGAAAGTGAGATTCAACGGGCCGCTACCGCTCTTTTCCTTCAGCACCTGGTTGGCGCTGTTGTCGATCACATCGAATCTCCACTGGGTACCCGACGGAACACTGAGCGTCGCAGTCGCGTTCCCCGCCCCACTGGTGAATTGAGGGGTGTAGGCGTAGCCGCCCTGTGTAGCGACGGTTCCCGCGAAGCTGATGTTGCCACCGCCCCCGGTACCGCCGCCGGCATAGCTACCCTTCAGCGTCACACTCGAGTATGGCGAATACCCATTCACCATCACGGAGTAAGTACCCGCTTGCACATTGGCAATCGTGCAGGTTTCGTTGTTGCCACTGATGTACGGGCGGCAATCGTAGCTGCTCGTGGTCGCCGCAGAACCGAACTTCACGTACAGGTCTGCATCACCAGTGCCTCCCGATATCGAGAACACCAGGTTCGTGGCACCTGCAGGCACCGCCATCGTCCAGTTCTGCGGATGGTTGGCTGACGCATCTGAAATCGCCACGCCCACACCATTCGTCAGCACGCTGCCGGAGCTGCTGGCCCCGGTGCCCGCAAGACTGGCCGTCTGCGGAGTGTTGGTTGCGTTGTCGTTGACGGTCAAGCTGCCCGTCCGCGTTCCGCTCGCTGTCGGTTTGAACGTCACGGAAACGGTGCAGCTTGATCCACTCGGCAGGGCGGAGTTGCAATTGTTGGTTTGCAAGTAGTCGCCCGATATCGACACCGAGCTGACCGAAAGCGTGCCAGGACCATTGTTGCTCAACGTCACGTTCTGGGCCGCACTCGTGGACCCAACATTCGTGCTGCCAAAAGTCAGGCTGCTCGAGCTGAGTGATGCCGTCGGGCCACCACCGCCGCCACAGCCGCCGGTACCACCGTTGTTCGCGAAGCAGGTTTCGAACGCTTCGAACTCCGAGCTGTAGCTGTTGCGAATACCGTCAATGAACGAGTGGTAGCTGGTGCTGTATGCACCCGCGCGGAAGATACCCAACATCGTGTCGATGTCCGCACGATGGTTGTTGATCATGAAGTTGACGGCGAGATAGCCGCCCGGATACGTCCTGTCCTCATAGTTGGACATGTCGTACGTATTGTTGAACAGCGTCGGGAGGGTGTACGAGTGATTCGTGGCGGTGCTGACGGCCCCCGAATCAACCAGATTGCGATAGGAATAACTGACGTACTCCGCAAAGCCTTCGATCCACCACACGGTCGAATAAGGAAGGTCGGCATTCGACGTCGGTGCAGCGGAAAAATCCCCCGCCAGATCGTACTTGGCATCCATGTAGTGCGTGAACTCGTGCCAGAGATTCCAGATCTCCCAGTCGGCCGTGATCCAATCGGCGTGATAGCAGTAGAAATGAGCGACATTGCCGGGCTGCGAGGGGTCACCCTCCATGCTCAAGCCGCCATTGTTGGTGCTGATGCCATACAGGTAGCCGGCGTAGGTTGCGTAATCAGCTGAAGAGTTGAACTCGTCGATTTCGAGGCCCGTCGTGTTGTCGCCGGCAACCGCGCCGGAGTCCCGCATGAGGCCATGAATATAGGCGACCTCATTGTGGAGCGTGGCGCAGGAATCGCTGAACTGTTGTGCAGTCATGCCCTGTGAAACGATCTTGATCGCATCGCCGGGGCACTGATACGTCTGCCCTTGCACATACGCCTTGACGTCCGCTTTGGTGTTGCAGGTCCCGTAATAGCTGCAGTTCGCGCTGTCGTAGTAATCCTGACCAGACACCGCAGCAATGAAGATCGACGGACCGTTGTTGGTGTAGTTGTAGCTGGAGATGACGCCGGCCACCAAAGGCTTGGCCGTACTGACGACATTGGCCGCGTAGACGGTGTTGTCAAGGAAGTGCGCCAGTTCGCCGGCAGCGTCACGCGTCAACCATTCATTGGAAGTGTTGGCGTTGAAGCTGCTATGGGTGACGAAGTCGTACAACGTGGTGACCATCGAGGTATCGGAGTTCACCGTGCTGACCCAGTCCGGCTGCCAGGCGCCCTGAAAGTATGCCGTCAGAACCGAATCCATCGCCGCTTGCATGTTGTAATAGGCGTTGTAGCTGCTGTTGTAATCGTTCAACAGCGCCTTGTACCTGCTTGCGTAGCGGGCTTCCTGATTTGAGCTGGCCGTCAGGGTGACGACCTCATTCAAGACCGCGCCGTGGGCGTCATTCACGTCGTAACTGTGCGAGCTGGCAAAGAATGCATCCAGATACGCAGTCACGCCTGAAGTGACGCTGGACGGGTACGTGGGGATCGAGCTCGAGTTGTAATACTGGACGTAATATCCAGCGCGGAGATACAACGCGAATTGCTGCACGCCGGTGGTGTCATCGCCCGGATACGACGCGGCATACGCGGCAGCGTAGTTCGCCACCGCGCTCATCTTGCTCGCCGAGAACACCGAAGCGCCGACACTTCCCGAAACACTGAAGAGCGTATTGAGGCAATCGAGCGAAGACGTCCGGACCAGCTCGCCCATCGAGCTGCTCGATGCATTGGCGAAGGTATTCGCGTCGCAATTGGCAACTGCAGCGGCAACTGCAGCGGTATGGTTCTTGGTGTCGAGCTGCGCGAAATGCTTTGCCTGGGTCGAGTTGTCGACGATGAACCGTGCAGGTGAGGTCTGTGGGCTGTGGTCGTAGTCCAGATAGCGCTCAGGGAGCCGAGCGCCGACAGGCGGCCTGGGGCGGAAGTCGGGAGTACCCGACTTGGCGTGCACGATCGCCTTCACCGCATTGGCATTTGCCGCCGGAGCGGGTCGCATCGAACGCTTGTGCTGGCTCACGCCCGATGCCAAAGCACTTTGCGAGAACAAAATCAAAAGAAGGGCAAGTGACGATGTCTTCAACGTCGTCGTGAAAGTCGGGGGTCGCGTACAGTTCATGCTGAAATCTCCTTGGAGGAGCAGACATTCGGAGCCTGCTCCAGCTCTGTGAGGGAACAAACAACGGCGACTGACGTAAATCTGATCCTTCTGGTGTTGCTGCGCGCCACTGGGATGGATTTCGCGGGGATTCGGTCACTCCTGCGAATTTGCTGGCGTGAATGGATGTCATCCACGCTACCCCCCAAGAGACGGTGACGCTCGCGCTCCAGCACAGGATCTCGAGTGCCGATCCTGCATGCAGATCAAACTGTCCAGCGCCTGTTCCCGGCGATCTCCGACTTCGCCGCGCCCACCCCCAGCGGCTCTGGACCTGCGAAAGATTGAACCGGTCGGGTGTGCGGAGATAGGCGGAAACGCCCGCTTGAAGTAGCGAATACGCCAAAAAGCTGGCGAAGAGCGTCCGCATTTCCTGTGACCGGGTGCGCTGGATTGCAGTGCGCTGGCGATGGTGACCATCTTCGCCTCGTTGAACACTTGGCCGGCGCTGGCACCAGTCACGCTGAACAAGGTGTTGGTGCAAGCGTCCACCGACGAGTTGCGTACCAGGGTGACCAGGCAGCTGCCGCCGGCCGACGCAAACGCGTTGACATCATGGGTGGCGGCGGCCGCCGC
>CALCWL010000521.1 GCA_937906285.1 uncultured Rhodanobacter sp.
TCGTCCAGCATCGCCCGCGATTCGGCCAGTTCGCGCTCGGCACGCTCATGCTCGCGCAGCGAACCGGCGATCGGTTCCAGCTGGGCGTACTCCTGCGACAGCTCGCGGAAGCGGGTGTTGTCGGCCAGCACCTCGGGCTGCGAAAGCAGCAGGCCGATTTCCTGGTGGCGCTCGGCGAGCGCTTCGAGCTTGCGGCGGATCGAGGGGGTCATGGGGAGGGGCGAGAAGTGAGTGGAGAGGAGTGAGAAAAGAGAGGACCGGAGCGATGCTTTCTCTCACTTCTCACTTCTCTTCACTCACTTCTGAATCAAGACCATACAGCCGCTCCGCGGCATGCAGCAGGTCCAGATCACCGTTGAGCGCCGCCTCGCGCAAGCGCGCGCTGGGGTGGTGCAGCAGCTTGTTGGTCAGCGTGCTGGCGAGGAAGGCCAGCGCCTCGTCCGGCGACTTGCCGTGAGCGAGCATCGCGCGCGCCTTGTTCAGCACCTCGTCGCGATAGACCTCGGCGTGCTGGCGCATGTCCAGTGCGGGGTTCTTCGTCGTCAACGCGCGGCGCCAGGCCATGTAGCGGTCGACCTGCAGGTCGATGATGGCGTCCGCCTCGCGGGCGGCCGTTTCGCGCGAGCGGCGGTTGTCATCGATCACCTGGCGCAGGTCGTCGATGCCGTAGAGATAGACGTCCGGCAGTTCGGCGACGGATTCCTCGATGTCGCGCGGCACCGCGATGTCCACCATGAACATCGGCTTGCGCCGGCGGCTCGCCATTGCCTGCCCGACCATCGCGCGGGTGACGATCGGCTGCCGCGCCGCAGTGGAGGAGATCACGATGTCCGCCTCGGCCAGGTGTTGCGGCAGGTCGGCCAGTGCCACCGCGTAGCCGCCGTAGCGGCCGGCCAGATCCTGCGCGGTTTCCAGCGTGCGGTTGGCCACGATCAGGCGGCGGGCGTGGCGTTCGGTCAGGTGGCGCGCGGCCAGTTCGATGGTGTCGCCGGCGCCGATCAGCAGTATGCAGGCCTGTTCCAGGTCGGTGAATACCTGCTCGGCCAGGCGCACCGCGGTGAATGCCACCGACACCGTGTGCGCGCCGATGCGGGTGTCGGTGCGCACCCGCTTGGCCACCGCGAAGGTGTGCTGCAGCAGGCGATCCATGGGCGCCTTCAGCGCATGCGCCAGGCGCGCCTGCTGGTAGGCGTCCTTCACCTGACCCAGGATCTGCGGCTCGCCCAGCACCATCGAATCCAGCCCGGTGGCGACGCGGAACACGTGGCGTACCGCATCGCGTTCCTCATGCCGATAAAGGAACTCATCGAGTTTGCCGGGGGTCAGATGATGATGACGGTTCAACCACACCTGCGGGATGTCCTCGGCACCTTCGGCCACGCCCACGTACAGCTCGGTGCGGTTGCAGGTGGACAGGATCATCGCCTCCTCGATGCCCGGCTCGCTGGCCAGTTCGCGCAGCGCCGCGCCGGCGGCGTCCTCATCGAACGCCACCTGCTCGCGCAGGCTGACCGGCGCGGTGAGGTGATTGAGCCCGAGGGCGATCAGTGGCATGGGACGACGGGCATCTCGGCGGCAGGAGTTTGGCGGCGTAGGCTAAGCTTGACGCGGGCGCCGATCATCGCGGATACGGCTGCAGCAGGTCGGTTGACGGAGAACAGTGTGCGGAGCGGGTCGAGCAAGTTCAAGCAACTGCGGCATTTTACGGCACTGGCCGCACTGGCGCTCGCGCTGGGCGCCTGCACCACCGCGCCGCTGCGTCCGCAGGCCGCGCCGACCCCGCAACCGCTGGCGCGGCTGGTGGTGGCCACGCCGGATGCCGAGCACGACCTGCTGGCGCAGTTGCTGGCCGGCGAAATGGCGTTGGGGAACACCGATCTGCCCGCCGCGTCGGCCCATTACGACAAGGCGATGGTGCTCAGCAGTGACCCTGCCGTGGCCGAGCGGGCGGCGGAGCTGGCCATCGCCGTGCATCACGACGAAGCGGCCGGTCGTGCGCTGGACCGCTGGCAGGCTTTGGGCGCCGGGCCCGCGCCGATCGCGCGCGCGCGCGCCGAGCTGGCGCTCGACCAGGGCAATGCGGCCGAGGCGAAACGGCAACTGGAACGCCTGATCGCCAGCGGCGAACAGGACGCCTGGCGGCAGTTCGGCCGCGTGCTGCTGGGCGCGCGCGACCAGGCGCAGGCGGCGCGTCTGCTGGAGGCGCTGGCCGTGCCGGCGCGCCTGCCGGCCGACCCCAAGGCGTGGCTGGCGATGAGCGAGCTGGGCGACAAGCTTGGCCGCCACGCCTATGCGCAGCAGATCGCCACGGCGGCGGTGCAGCGCTTCCACAACGCCGAGACCTACGCTTGGGCCGCGCAAATGAAGTTCAAGGACGGCGACCACGCCGGCGCGCAGGAGCTTTTGCGCAAGGCGCTGGCGCAAGCGCCGTCCGATACGCGGCTGCGGCTGGCCTATGCCGGCATGCTCAGCGCATCGGGCGACGACACGGCCGCCAGCCAACTGCTCGCGCACGGCACGCAGGACGCCGACATCTACGCCATGCGCGCGGGGCTGGCCGCCCGCCACCAGGACATGAAGGCGCTGGCCACCTTGTACCGCCAGTTGCAGCAGGCCTCGCCCGAGGTGCGCGCGCAGAGCAGCTATCTGCTCGGCCAGCTGGCCGAGATGCAGCATCGCGAGGCCGAGGCGCTGGATTGGTATGACCAGGTCGGCGACGACGATCCGCATGCGTTCGACGCCGCGATACGCAGTGCGCTGATCCTGCACACGCAAGGCAAGCGCGAGCAGGCGCATCAGTTGCTCGCCCAGCTGGAAATCGACTACCTCGAACAGCCCGGGCAATTGCGCCAGGCCCTGCAGGCCGATGCCGAGCTGTATCTGCGCGAGCAGGACTACGCCCAGGCGGAAGCCGCGTTCAGCCGCGCCCTGCAGGTGATGCCCGATGATCCCGGGCTGCTCTACGGTCGCGGTCTGGCGTATGCCCAGGCCGGCCAGATCGACCTGGCGGTGAAGGATTTCCAGCACCTGCTGAAGATCAAGCCCGGCGACGTCGACGCCAGCAACGCGCTGGGCTACACCCTGGCCGATGCCAACCGCGACCTGGCCGAGGCGGAGAAGCTGCTGCAGGTCGCGCGCGCGGCCAAGCCCGATGACCCTGCCATCGCCGATTCGTGGGGCTGGCTGCAGTATCGCCTCGGCCATCTGGAGCAGGCCGAGCAGACCTTGCGCGGCGCCTGGCTGGCGCGCAAGGACGCCGACGTCGGCGTGCATCTGGGCGAGGTGCTGTGGAAGCAGGGTCGTCGCCACGATGCACAGCAGGTGTTCGAGGAGGTGCGCAAGCTCGACCCGCACAGCCTCACCCTGCGCGATGCCCTGAAGCGCCTGCTGCCGGCCGGAGCGCGTCCTTGAACCGGGTCGCCGCGTGCAGCGCAGCCTTGCTGCTGCCGTTGCTGCTGACCGCCTGCGCGCCGGCCGTGCGCATGCCCGGCGACGCCGGCCTGCTCGCCGCCCAACGCGAGCGCGAACACACATTGTCCGGCGCCGAGCACTGGTCGCTGCAGGGCCGGCTGGGCGTATCGGACGGCCGTGACGGCGGCAGCGGCAGTTTCAGCTGGACCCAGGACGGCGAGCGTTATGAGTTTGTGCTGCGCGCACCGGTGACCGGCAAGAGTTTTCGGCTCAGCGGCGATGCGCACGATGCCTTGCTCGAGGGCCTGGATGGCGGGCCGCTGCGCGGCGCCGATGCCGAGGCGCTGATGCGCAAGGCGCTGGGCTGGGAGGTGCCGCTGCGCGAGCTGCGCGCGTGGGTGCTGGGTCTGCGCGCCGATGGCGGCAAGGCGGAAATCCGCTTCGGCGCGAACCGGTTGCCGTCGCTGCTGCAGCAGGATGGCTGGTCGGTCGACTACCGCGCCTGGGACGAGGCTCGCGATCCACCGCTGCCGACCAAGGTCTATGCGGCCAGGCCGCCCTACAAGGTGCGGCTATCGATCGAATCCTGGCAGTTTCGGTAGGCGCCGCCGCTTGGGTTAGGCTTTGCGCCCTGCCGACGGTGCGCCGCTGCCATCCATGAACGTTCATATCGACCGCGCCCAGCCGGGCCATGCCGCCGCCCTGTGCGCGATCGAGCGCAAGGCGGTGCAGATGTTTCGCGGCCACCCGGCGTGGCGGTCGTACGCGGCGGTGTCGATGCCGGTCGAATTGCTGCGGCAGGGAATCGAGCGCGGCCTGGTCTGGGTGGCGCTGGATGAAGCTGACGATCCGCTCGGCTTCATCTGGCTGGACGAGGAGCCGGGCGATGGCGTCATCAGCGTCGCCGAAATCGACGTGCTGCCCGAGCATGGCCGCCGCGGCATCGGTGCGGCCCTGCTGGAACATGCCTGCCGCTGGGCGCGCGAGGCAGGCTATCGGCGGGTGGACCTCGGCACCTTGGCGGACGTGCCGTGGAACGCGCCGTTCTATGCCCGGCATGGCTTCGCGGTAGTCGACAAGCGCGCTCCGGCGTTCGCCCACGCCCGCCAGCGCGATCGCGAGCACGGTTTCCCCGACGACCTGCGCGTGTTCATGAGCCGCCGGCTGGCCGCACCGGTGCGCGGTGAATGGACGGCGTGGCCTGCGCCGGCCAAGTTGAACCTGTTCCTGCGCATCACCGGTCGTCGGGTCGACGGCTACCACGAGCTGCAGACCGTGTTCCGCCTGCTGGACTGGGGCGATGAGATACGCCTGCGCGTGCGCGACGACGGCGAGATCCGGCGCGTCCACGGCGCGCGGGGGGTGGCCGAGGCGGACGACCTGGGCGTGCGTGCGGCGCGGTTGCTGCAGCAGCGCGCGGGTTGTGCGCTGGGTGCGGACATCGCCGTCGACAAGCGTATTCCGATGGGTGGCGGCCTCGGCGGCGGCAGTTCCGATGCGGCCACCGTGCTGGTGGCGCTCAACCATCTGTGGCGGCTGGATCTGGACGAGGACAGCCTGGCCGCGCTGGGCGGCCAGCTCGGTGCCGACGTGCCGGTATTCGTGCGCGGGCGTTCGGCCTGGGCCGAGGGTGTCGGCGAGCGGCTCAGTCCGATCCATCTGCCGCGAAGGCATTACGTGGTGCTCGACCCGCGCGAGCAGGTGCCTACTGCAGCGCTCTTTCAAGCGCCTGAATTGACACGAAATGCGCCGCGGGCGACAATTTCGTCCTTTGTTTCCGGCGCAACGGTCGAGAACGCCTTCGAGCCGGTCGTGCGGGCGCGTTACCCGCGGGTCGCGGCAGCGCTGGCGTGGCTGGGCGGTTTCGGCACGGCGAGGCTTTCGGGTACCGGCGGCTGCGTGTTCCTGGAGCTGCGCTCGCTCGCGCGTGCCCACGCCATCGCAGAACGTTGTCCGGCGACATTCAGGGTACACGTGGCGAGCGGGATGGATGTCTCGCCGCTGCATCAGGCGCTGGCGCGGCAACGCGCAAGTTGACGGATTTCAGGCAAAGGCACGACCGAATACACCAAGACACTGGGGCGTCGCCAAGCTGGTTAAGGCACGGGATTTTGATTCCCGCATTCGCAGGTTCGAATCCTGCCGCCCCAGCCACTTCACTGTTGGCTGAGTTTTCGAGGTAGCACCGTGGACACGTCCACTCCGATGATGCTGTTCACCGGCAATGCGCATCACGCGCTGGCCGAGGATGTCGCCCACCGCCTGGGCGTGCCGCTGGGCAAGGCGCTGGTCGGCACCTTCAGCGACGGCGAGGTGCAGATCGAGATCGAGGAGAACGTGCGCCGGCAGGAAGTGTTCGTGATCCAGCCGACCGGCGCGCCCAGCGCGGTCAATCTGTTCGAGCTGCTGGCGCTCACCGACGCGCTCAAGCGCGCCTCGGCGGCCAGCGTCACGGCGGTGATCCCGTACTTCGGCTACGCCCGGCAGGATCGCCGGCCGCGCTCGGCGCGGGGGCCGATCACC
>CALCWL010000522.1 GCA_937906285.1 uncultured Rhodanobacter sp.
GCCTAACCACTCGTTCGAGGCGGACGGCTCCGCCGCCGCTCAACTCAAGCGTTAGACGGCATGGAAAGTTTGGAGGCGACCGTGTGGCAAACCCCGTTCACGTTCGCCACCCACCCAAGCGTCGGCCTAATCACCGAGCCGGATGGTGAAGGCACCGCGCTTCTCGTGGTGGCACCTGGCGGCTTGGATGCCTACCCCAAGTACGTCGTTCGCTTCTCGCACGTGTTTTCCGTAACTTGTGGCGAAGAGGCCGGTTTTTTTCTCCAGCTCGGCCAAGATTGCTCGCCCAGCAAAGCAGTTGCTCACATATGGGCCTCCTCGCCATACGCGGCGTCCTACGCCGAAACGGTCTTTGGCCACGGCCTTGAGGTTTGCCACTATGTCATCTTCGGGGGCGACAACATTGCTAGCGTCGTTGCAGGTGCCCCGCCGGTCATTGAGACTGTTACCGAGCCACGTGAAATCACGGTCCGGTATGCCGTCTAACATTTTGTTCAAGGCGGACGGCTGCGCCGCCGCTTAACTCCAGCGTTAGGCTTTGCAGGAGAGTTCATGAACACGCACGAGCAAAGATCCGCCATTGGCGCTGCTTCGGCTGCCATTTCCGTTGCCGGCATATTTGCTCTCATCGCGCTTGATAGCCTTAGCCAGACCCAAATGCTGGCTCTTGTGCTTTTCTCGCTTTCTCTGCCAGCCAATCTTCTTTTCTCGCTAGTCCAGCTCAACATGGCTATTGAGAACAATCCGCGCAACCCGGTTGTGATTACGTGGTCATTTTGGCTCGGCCAATCCACTCTGTTTGCGGCAGTGATCTTTTCTATTCTTGCGGTGTCTGCCGTAGCAGCGGCATGTCTCTTCCTCAGCACATTGGCATCACTATTTGGCTATGGATACGCATCCAAAACAGACGGGCGCAAAGCCTAACAATTCATTCAAGCCGAAGCCGCTTCGCGGCTCGGCTTAATTCAGGCGTTAGCGCCCATGAAAGTATTTCTCGCACTCCTAATCGGCCTAGCCTTCTATTGCGCGCCCGCTGCGTCCATAGCCTGCAGCCCCGGCCCAATGAACGAGAACATCGCTAGAAAGCTTGATGCTGTTCTAATCGGAGAAGTGACGGCTTCTACCTGGGATGCAACGACCTATCAATTGTCTGTGACCGTGAAGGTGCAAGAGGTTTTAAAGGGAACAGGCTCGGACCAGATTGTCGCTCCATTCCCTTGCTTCCAATCTGTAGAGAACGGTAGGCGGGTTATTGTCTTGGTCAAAGACGGCAATCCGGTTGCTTGGCATAGCGAGTACTACGAGAGCGAGATTCGACGGGCTCTACGGCGTGGGCGCTAACAATTCATTCAAGCCGACGCCGCTTCGCGGCGCGGCTTAATTCAGGTGTTAGGTAGCAGGTGTTGCTACGCCGCAATTTGGGAACTGAAGTTTGCCGACTGAAGTAACAGATTTGAAAGTCAGCCAATCGTACGCGACTGAGGAGGTGCACTTCAGTGGTGGTCTGCGTGGTCAGCTAACGAATCGTGGTTGGGCACTGTTTCCGGTATCCGGTGACACCGAGGCCGATGCACTCGTGTTTCGTACCGTAGACGCACACCGCAGTTTTGTAACCAACGAGTGCGGCCTTAAGCTTGTTGGTGTGTGCGTCCACTACAGCATGGGCGACAACTCCCCGCCCATGGATGTGTGGGAGCCCGGCAGCCGGGATCCAAAGAATAGTCTCAACGCCGCTGATTCTTGGATAGCTATATCGCATCATGCGGTGAAAGCGGGCGATGAGGAATATGCCAACCGCGCCACGTCAATAGGTATTTGTTCAAAGGTCGCAGGGCTCCGCCTCAGGGACCTCTCCAACGAATACCATCGCCAGCTTGGGTGGGCGCTGTCCGAAGGGAAGCGGATCGGCACGTGGTTCTCAAACGCCGCGCTCTTCGAGCTCTACGCCGATTGCCATTCACTTGTAGCGGAGCTATGCGCGGCCCGTGATCATCTTGCAAGGATCGCTGCAATCCATGCGGAAGCCCCGCCAAAGATTGATAGTCTGGCGCGCTTAATGGAATGGGTCGGTAAGGAACGTAATCGATCTTGTACGAGCCAGCCACTTATTACGCAACTGCTTACAGCTAATGGCACAGAGAGTGAGCCAGGTTGGCTTTCCAGGCTGAGTGCGCTGCGTAACGAAATGCTTCATCGCTTGCCAATGGGCGCGGACAAACGGGTGTCTGGCCTCGCTCTAGAGCAAACGAACACAAGTCAGGGCACAATCACCACCATCAGACTTGCTGAGCCAACCCATGAAACGCCGTTGGAGGCGCAAGGAGTTGATCCCTTGGTCGAATTGTCGCGGCTTACTAAGGAGTTCGAGTCGCTGTTAAGGTCAGCGTGGCCTCATGCACGGTATCCTTCAACGTTACAAGAGTTCGTGAATCATGCTGCCACCTAACATGTCCGTAGGAGACTTCCCCGTCAAGCAGGGCGAGTGACGCTTTTGCCCTGGGCTTTCGGGCGGCTGCCGGTGGTGCCTATTCGGTGGTGCGTATCGCGTGTTCCGTGCCAGTGCTGGCGGGCTGCAACGATGTCAGACGGCATTTCCGTAGACGGTCTTGTTGAGCCGGCGATGCTGGCTCGGACCAGGGTATAAACCGCGCCCGGAGACCTCTCTCATTCAGCGGTGTCGTCGGTGGCCGGGGATCGGCCGGCACACCGTTTGGACGTCCGAACAGTTAGTCAGGTTCTCTCCGAGTGGGTCCGACCCGTTGTGACCGTGTTGCGCTGACGGCAGAACGAAGCGATGGAACGAGGTGGTGCAAAGCGTGGCTGGAGGTCAGGCGGCCTGCCGGTGCATGGGGTGCGCCAGGCAGGCGTGCGAGTCGTAGTCGACGCCATGGGCGAGCATGGCCCATATCTGCCGGGCGTGCTTGTTGGCGATGGCCACCAGCACCTTGCCGAACGGCAGGGGAAGAACGGGGTCAGGTTCACTTCCCGACGCGCCTGCACGCTGCAAATCCGGCCAAGCCATCAACGCCGACCCATTCACGCCGTCGGGTAGCAAAAACGAGGTCAGGTTCACTTCCCGACACACCTGCACGCTGCAAACCCGGCCAAACCATCAAGGCCGACCCACTCACGCCGTCGGGTAATGCGTGGGCGATTGCGACAAGCACGGGACCAACGGAGGGAGCGGCTCAGACCGGGTACGCGCGCCGGTCGGGTTCGGGAGGCATGGCGCCGCGCGGAGCGTTGCGGGCGACCGTCGCCACGAGATCCGCGTCGATGGCCAGACACTGGTCGGCAAGCTCCGCCACGCCGGCCCGGTGCGACACCACCACCAGGATCGACTGCGGCAGCCGGCGCTTGATGGCGGCCAGCACGTGGATTTCGGAGGCGGCGTCGAGCGCGCTGGTTGCCTCGTCGAGCACGGCCAGGAAAGGCTGGCGCAGGACCACCTGGGCCAGCAGCAGGCGCTGCAACTCGCCGCCGGAGAGCCGGCTCGACGCATCGTGCAGCGCGGTTTCCAGCCCCTGCGGCGAGGCGGCCAGTCGCGGACCGAGGCCGACGTCGCGCAGCGCGGCGTGCATCGCCGCGTCATCGGCTTCGGGCGCGGCCCAGCGCAGGCATTCGCGCACCGAGTGCTGCCACGGCCGCACGCTCTGGCTGACGTAGGCGCCGTGCCGCACGAGTCCCCGGTAGGCGTCGAAGTCGATGACGCGTCCATCCACGCGCGCCGCGAAAGCGTCCGGCACGCTCATGCCGGCCAGCACGTCGACCAGGCTGCTCTTGCCGATGCCGGAGTCGCCGCAGACCAGGGTCAGTTCGCCGGGCCGCAGATCCAGGTGACGGACGTCGATGCCGGCCAGCGGCGGCGCCAGCTGCATCCGTTCGATGTGCAGCGCGCTCCGCTCCGACGGCGTGGCCGGCGCTGGCGCGGCCGGCGCACGCGCCGCATCCAGGTTCATGTAGCGCTGCCACAGCGCGAACGCCGGTACGGCCGAGCGCAGTTGCTGGAAGCACTGCCGCGTCGATACCAGGTAGGGCAGCAGGCGCCCGAGCAGCAGGCACACCGCGATCAGCGACGACTGATCGACGCCGTGCCAGCGCCCGGCGAGCACGAACAGGGCGGCGATCGCCACCGCCGCCAGCAGTTCGAGCAGCAGCCGACCGGCCGCTACCAGCTCCAGCTGGCGCCGGTAGCCGTGGCCCAGTGCCGCGGAAATGGCGCCGTAGCTTTCCTTCTCCGCATCCGCGCGCTCGAACGAACGGATGTGGCGCAGGCGCCGCGGAAAATCCTCGCTCACCCAGAACAGCCGCGTCATGTCGGCGACATAGCGGCGGCCGACCTGCGATTGCTCGCGGCCGAAGCTGCGTGACGCGACCAGTGCAAACCCGGCCAGCAGCGGCGCCGCCAGCATCAGCGGCGGCGACACCCAGAACGCGAAGGCTAGGCTCACCACCGTGGTGACCCCGGCGACCAGCAACTGCAGCAGCGCGGCGAAGCCCTGGGTGAGGAACTCGACGTTGTAGGTCAGCACGTTCGCGATTTCGGCGGAGGTCGCGTCGGCCAGCGAGGCGAGCGGCGCATCGACCAGCCGCGCATGCACGGCACGCCGCCGGGCCACGCCGTAACGGCTGGTCAGCCGCGCGCCCAGCCACGAAACCAGCCAGCGCAGCACGGCGAAAGCCGCCGTGGCCGCCGCGAACGCGGCCGCCCGACGCTCGACGCCGCCGCCCACGTCGAACATGCCGCCCGCCAGCGGCAGGGCATGCCCCGGCTGCACCAGCGGCACCAGCAGCACCGCCGCGAGGCTGCCGGCCAGCGCCGCCGCCAGCGACAGCACGACATAGGCGACGATTTCTGCCACGTCATCCGCCGTGAGCGTGCGGACGAGCGAACGCAGCAGGTCGAGCGTGCGGCCGGGCGCCGAGGGTTCGTCGGGCATCGCTGCTGATCCGGGTGGATAGTCGGCGAGCGCGCCGCGGTGCGTGAGCGCCTCGTCACGATCGACGGCAGCGCCTCGTCACCGCGGGCGACCGCGATGCCGGTGAGTGCCCTCCGGCACGCACACGGTTGCATCGTCACCCGGTCCGGTCGGCGCGCGGGTCATTGCCTGCGCGCCGCGGTTTCGCCTACGGCGCCTTGCCGGCGTGCAGCTTCTGCACGATGGCCAGTGCCTGTTTCACGTGCTCGTCGGGACGCAGATGATCGACCTCCGAGGAGAGCGTGGCGACGATCTTGCCGTCGCCGGCGATGACGAAGGTCGTGCGCGGGATGAACGCGTGATCGATCTCGACGCCGCGCACGTCCTTCATGCCCGGGCGCGCCTTCATCGCCTCCAGGCCGTAGGAAAGCGCGACCTTGACCTCGGCGTCCGACGCGACCGGGAACTTGCCGGCGCAGTAGTCCGGGTCTGCCGAAAACACGTCGAGCCGATCGATGCTGTCGGCCGACACGCCGATGATGGTCGCACCGGCGGCATCGAACTTGTCCCGGTTGACCGCGAACGTGTGGGCTTCGAGGTCGCAGCCGCTGGTATAGGCCGAGGGATAGAAGTACACCACCACCGGCCCCTTCTTCAGCGCGTCGGCCAGCGAGAAGGTGAACTGCTTGCCGGCCTGGCTGGCCTGGGCGGTGAAGGTCGGCGCAATGGTGCCGGGGGCGAGCGCGGCGGCGGTCGCCGTCGCCGAAGCCAGCGCGAACAGCGCGCCCAATGCCATCGATCCCGCAAAACGCATTTTCATCATCGTGATCCTCGTCAAGGGGCTCGTGGTCTGCTGGAGGTGGAACGTGAGCCCGGGGAAGTCCCAGCTTACTCGCCGCCGCGCCGGCGGTCGGTGGCGCGCGGCCGTCACCCGTCGCCGAGCAATCGGCGCAATGCCGCCACCCCGTGCCGCGGATGGCCGCTGCGGCGCAATTCATGCACGCCCAGCGCCAGCATATTCTGTTCGAAGCGGGCCCAGCCCGGCTGCCCGGAAGCATACGGCTGGCTGGCGGCCAAGCGCGCGGCGGCCTCGGCCGCGGGCACGGCGCGCAGCATCGTCGCGGGGTCGGCGGCCGGCTCGCCGCACACCAGCACGGCACCGACCAGCTGCAACGGAACCGCGGCGAGCCGACCGGGCCCGAGACGCAGGTCGGCCTCGTATTTCTGCACTCCGCTGCGGCGGCGGATCACCGGCGCCTCGTCGATCCAGTGTCGGGCACCGGCGTCCTCGACGAAGCGCAGCGCGTCGGCCTGCACGTGCAGGTAGTTGGCCACGCCGGTGGCGAGCATGTCTTGCGGCGCCACGAACACCGCGTCCTCGGCGAGAAGATCCAGGCCCTGCAGCAGGGCCTGCAGGGCCAGCGTCGACTTGCCCGAACCGCTGGCGCCCAGCAGCAAGACGCCCCGGCCCTGCCGCCCCACGCAGGCGCCGTGCAGCGGAACCAGTCCCTGCCCGCGCGTGGCCAACGTAAAAACGGCGAACTCAATGAGCTCGTAGCGAAGATGGTAGGGCCGCTCCAGCATGTCGGCGGACGCCACCACCAGCGCCTGCTGCTGCGCGGGCGCCAGCACCACGTAGTTCGACGCGTCCATCACGCCGCAGATCAATCCCACTCCCGACTGCATCTGCACCGGCGGCGGCTCGTCCACGGGCGGCGAGGCCCGCGGCGGCGACAGGCGCAATTCGACGCGGAACTCGGGTACGGCCATCGCAAGCCGGTGCTGCGGCAGGCCGCCATAAGCGGCCTCGACCTGTTGCAGCAGCGCCTCGCTGGCGCTTTCGAAACGGAAACGCCCGCCGAGTATCTGCCGCCGCACGACCCGGCCACCGACCGATCGCTCGCCGAACGGATCGGCGTCGGGGCCCGCGCCGTGGCCAGTCGACGCCATCGCCATCGAACGAGTTGCGCGGCCCGGGGGGAGTTGCACGGTGCGGCGGATCCGTTGGCGGTGGTGTGCTGCTGAGTGCGCCATCACCGCGAAAAGGTTGCACGCCGACCCGGTTCGCCGCGCGAGGCAACCGAAGCCCCGCACCGCGGCACTCACCTGCCGGCAGCATCGACGACGCGCCGGTTCCCCCGTCGCCGCTGCCGATTCCCGCGGCGACGCTCGAGGCCCATTCGCGATGCTGAAGATCCAGGTCGGTCACTCCTATTTCCTGAGGTATGACCCCAAGCAGTGGGAACGCGGCAAGCCCTACCCTCCGCTCGCCACGATCCAGATCGCCGCGCTGCTCCGGCAGATGGGTCACGAGGTCGCCCTGTTCGACGCGATGCTCGCCGATGGCGTCGAGGATTACGAAGGCGCCGTGGGCGCCGTGCAGCCGCACCTCGTGGTTCTCTACGAGGACAACTTCAACTACCTGACCAAGATGTGCCTCGGCCGCATGCGCGAGGCGGCGTGCCGGATGATCGCGCAGGCGCATGCGCGCGGGGCCCGCGTGATCGTCGCCGGTTCCGACGCCTCCGACCAGCCCGACCCGTTTCTCGATGCGGGCGCGGATGCCGTGCTGATGGGCGAAGGGATCGCGGCGCTGCTCGAACTGGCCGGGCGACTGGCGCGCGACCCGGCCATCGACGACCGCCACTGGCTCGACGGCGTCGCCGGCATCGCGACGCGGGTGGACGGCACGACCCAGGCGCGACGCCTGGGCGCGATGCCGCCGGACCCCCGGCTGAGCGGACGCCCCGCGTGGGACCTGGTGGACGTCGAACGCTACCGGAGCCTGTGGCGCGAACGGCACGGCTACTTCAGCCTCAACATGGCCGCGTCGCGCGGCTGCCCGTTCCGCTGCAACTGGTGCGCCAAGCCGATCTGGGGCAACCACTACAAGCAGCGCAGCGCCGAGGACGTGGCGGCGGAGATGATCTACCTGAAACAGGCGTTCAAGCCCGACCACATCTGGATGGCCGACGACATCTTCGGCTTCCATGTCGACTGGGTGGCGCAGTTCGGCGCTCGCCTTCGTGCCGCCGGCGGCTCGGTTCCGTTCACCATCCAGACCCGCGCGGACCTGATGAGCGAGCGCATGACCGACGCGCTCGAACAGGCCGGCTGCGCGGAGGCGTGGCTGGGTGCGGAAAGCGGCAGCCAGCGCGTGCTGGACAGCATGACCAAGGGCACCCGCGTCGCCGACCTGATTGCGGCGCGGGTGCGGCTGGGCCAGCGCGGCATCCGCGTGGGCTTCTTCATCCAGCTCGGTTACCTGGGCGAGCAGCTGGACGACTTGCTGGCGACGCGCGAACTGGTGGCGCAGGCCGCGCCCGACGACATCGGCGTGAGCGTTTCCTATCCGCTGCCGGGCACGAAGTTCTACGACAAGGTCAAGGCGCAGCTGGGCGACAAGACGCATTGGCGCGACAGCGGCGACCTGGCCATGATGTTCCACGGCGCCTACGACTCGGAGTTCTACCGCAGCGTGCGCGACCTGCTGCACGAGCAGACCACGCTGCAGCAAGCGAAGGCGCTCGACCCGCCGGAGCATCACCGGCAGGCGATCGCGGCGCTCGACGCACGATGGGACGCGCTGGTCGCGTCCGAACGGGTGCATCGCTGCGACGACGCCACACCCTCGCCGCCTGCGGCCAGGCGAATCGACATCCGGTTGCTGCCCCATGCTGCCGCCGCTCAAAATCGTTAAGGCCGGCCTGCGCCGCACCACCGAGACGCTGGCCGCGGAGCTGGCGCGGCCAGGCAGCGCCACGCCGGACTGGAACGATCTCGAATGGCAACTGGCCGCGGCCGCGGCCGCCGTGCACGGCGTGTCGCCGCTGCTGTGCGGACTCTCCGCATGGCAGCATCCGTCATGGCAGGCGTTCCTGGCCGGGCAGCGCGCGCACGTCGAACATCGCCATCGGCGCATCGAGACGCTGCTGCAGGGCATCGATGCCGGCGCCCGCGCCGGCGGCATCGCCATCGTCGCGCTGAAGGGTTCCGCCTTGCACGCGCTGGGCATCTACGCGGCCGGCGAGCGGCCGATGGCGGACATCGACCTGCTGGTTCGCGAGCACGATGCCGCGCCGGCGATCGGGCTGCTGCGGGAACTCGGCTACGTGGAGTCCTTCGTCGCGTGGAAGCACCGGGTGTTCAAGCCGGCGACCGGCAGACCCTTCGCCGGCCTGGGCGAGCACCGCGACACGCCGGTCAACATCGAGCTGCACACGCGCATCCAGGA
>CALCWL010000523.1 GCA_937906285.1 uncultured Rhodanobacter sp.
TACGAGATGTAGCCGTGACTGGAGTTCAGACGTGTGCTCTTCCGATCTGCTGGTGTTTGGCTCGATGGCTCGCGGCACGCAGTCGGCCGGCAGCGACATTGACCTGCTGGTGGTGGGGAAGGCCGGTTTTGCCGAACTGGTGCAGGCGTTGTATCCGGCGCAGCAGTCATTGCAGCGCGAAATCAACCCGGTGCTGTATGCGCCGGCGGAATTTCGTCGACGGGCAGCCAGTGGCGATGCGTTTGTCCGCCAGTTTCTGGACCAGCCCAATGTGTTCCTGATGGGGGATAAGGATGACCTTGCAGAACTTGCTGGCGATCAAGCGCCTGCTGGCGCACGCGCCAGACGGCGCAGCGGTGCGCAAACTGCTGGAGGCGGCACAACGTAATCTGGCCGATGCGAACGTCGCGACCATCAGTACCGACAACCGCTTCGACGCAGCCTACAAGTGTCTGATGCAGTGCGCGATGCTTGGCCTGTGGGCCAGCGGCTATCGCACGGCGACCAGCCAGCCAGGCCATCACCAGACCGCGATCCAGTGCCTGACTTTGACCATGGGCGTGCCGGCGCCTACCGTGATCGTGCTGGATGCCTTGCGCAAGCAACGCAATCTCAGTGATTACGAGGGTGATCCGATTTCCGAGGCGACGTTGACCTCCTGTCTGGACGAGGCGGGAAAACTGTTGGCGCATACCAGGCAATGGTTGCGCGACCACCATCCCGAGCTGCTGGGTGCCGCATGAACCTGCATCAGGAACACCACTTCGAAGCGGAAATCTGCGCGCACCTAGCCGCGCAAGGCTGGCTCCACGCCGAAGGCGACGCCGCGCACTACGACCGCACGCATGGCCTCTATCTGCCCGACCTGCTGGCCTGGATCGAAGCGACCCAGCCGGACAGCTGGCAGCGCCTCGCCAGGACCCACGGTGCCGCCGCCGCCGAGCGCATCGCCGAACGCGTGCGCAAGAACCTCAACGAGCGCGGCACGCTGGAGGTGCTGCGCCGGGGCGTGGAGATGCTGGGGCTGAAGGAGCCGCTGTCGTTGGTGCAGTTCAAGCCGGCGCTGGCGATCAACCCGCTGATCCAGCAGCACTACGCGGCGAACCGGCTGCGCGTGGTGCGCCAGGTGCGGCATTCGCCGAACAACGCGAAGGATGCGCTGGATCTGGTGCTGTTCGTCAACGGCATTGCGGTGGCCACGGCCGAGCTGAAATCCGATTTCACCCAGAGCGTCAACGATGCGGTGGATCAGTACCGTTTCGATCGCCATCCGCAGCCGCGGGGCGGGCAGCTCGAACCGCTGCTGGGTTTCCCCGGCGGCGCGCTGGTGCATTTCGCGGTGAGCCAGGCCGAAGTGATGATGACCACGCGGCTGGCCGGGCCGGCCACGCGTTTCCTGCCGTTCAACCGCGGCAATCACGGCGCGGCCGGCAATGCGCCGAACCCGGACGGCTTTGCCACGGCGTACCTGTGGGAAGAGGTGTGGGCGCGCGACAGCTGGCTGGAGATCCTGGGCCGTTACCTGATCGGCAAGCGCGACGACAAGAAGCAGCTTGCCAGTGTGATCTTCCCGCGTTACCACCAGCTCGACGCAACGCGGAAACTGCTGACCGACGTGCTGGCGCAGGGGCCGGGGCAGCGTTACCTGATCCAGCATTCGGCCGGCTCGGGCAAGACCAACTCGATTGCCTGGAGTGCGCACTTTCTGGCCGATCTGCACGATGCGCAGCACAAGAAGCTGTTCGACAGCGTGCTGGTGGTGTCCGACCGCAACGTGCTGGACGCGCAGTTGCAGGAGGCGATCTTCGACTTCGAGCGCACCACCGGCGTGGTGGAGACCATCACCAGCGAGCACGGCAGCAAGAGCGCGCAGCTCGGCCAGGCGCTGAAGGACGGCAAGAAGATCATCGTCTGCACCATCCAGACTTTTCCGTTTGCGCTGGATGCGGTGCAGGAACTGGCGGCGACCGAGGGCAAATGCTTCGCAGTAATCGCCGACGAGGCGCACAGCTCGCAGACCGGCGAGGCGGCGGCCAAGCTCAAGCAGCTGTTGAGCGCCGAGGAGCGGGCCGAGCTGGAGGACGGTGGCGAGATCGATACCGAGACGCTGCTGGCCGCCGGCATGGCTGCGCGCGCCGGCGGCAGCAAGGGCCTGACCTACGTGGCGTTCACCGCCACGCCGAAGCAGAAGACGCTGGAGCTGTTCGGGCGTCCCGGCGCGGATGGCCTGCCGCAGCCGTTCCATGTGTATTCGATGCGTCAGGCGATCGAGGAGGGTTTCATCCTTGACGTGCTGAAGAACTACACTCCGTACAAGCTGGCCTTCAGGCTGGCCCACGAGGGCAGGGAGTACGACCAGTCGCAGGTGGAACGCAGCGCGGCGATGAAGGGGATCATGCAGTGGGTACGCCTGCATCCCTACAACATCGCGCAGAAGGTGCAGATCGTGGTGGAGCATTACCGCGAGAACGTGCAGCCGCTGCTGGACGGCAAGGCCAAGGCGATGGTGGTGGTCGGCAGCCGCAAGGAAGCGGTGCGCTGGCAGAAGGCAATCCGCGGCTACATCCAGCGGCAGAACTACGCGCTGGGCGTGCTGGTGGCGTTCTCCGGCGAGGTGAATGACCCGGAGAGTTTTCCCGCGCCGGTAAGCGAGACCAGCTCGGATCTGAATCCGGGCCTGAAGGGGCGCGACATCCGCGATGCGTTTGCCCAGCCGGACTACCATCTGCTGCTGGTCGCCAACAAGTTCCAGACCGGTTTCGACCAGCCGCTGCTGTGCGGCATGTACGTGGACAAGATGCTGGGTGGCATCCAGGCGGTGCAGACGTTGTCGCGCCTGAATCGCGCGTACCCCGGGAAGGACACCACCTACATCCTCGATTTCGTCAACGAGGCAGTGGATATCCTCAAGGCCTTCAAGACCTACTACGCCACCGCCGAACTGGAGGCCAAGACCGATCCACACCTGGTGTTCGACCTGCGCGCCAAGCTCGATGCCAGCGGCCACTACGACGACTTCGAGGTGGATCGCGTGGCCAGGGTGGAGACCGATCCGCGCGGCACGCAGGCGCAATTGAGCAGCGCCATCGCTCCGGTTGCCGATCGCCTGCTCAAACGCTACAAGGCGGCACAGCAGGCGCGGGCAACGGCGCTGGCCGACGGCGACGACAAGCTGGCCGAAACCAGCAAGGATCTGATGGATGCCTTGCTGCTGTTCAGGAACGACATGGGTGCCTACGTGCGCCTGTACGCATTCCTGTCGCAGGTGTTCGACTATGCCAACACCGACATCGAGAAGCGCTTCATCTTCTACAAGCGGCTGGTCCCGCTGCTGGAGTTCGGCCGCGAACGCGACACGGTGGACCTGTCCAGGGTGGTGCTGACCCACCACACCTTGCGCAGTGCCGGCCGTCAGCCGCTCAGCCTTGGCGCTGACGGTAATTACAAACTCGCGCCGATGGATGCGGTAGGCAGTGGCTCGGTGCAGGAAAAACAGCAGGCCTATCTGCAAGAGATCATCGAGAAGGTCAACGGTCTGTTCGAGGGGCAGCTGACCGACGACGACCAGCTGGTCTACGTCAACGGCGTGCTCAAGGGCAAGCTGCTGGAAAACGAGACCCTGGTGCAGCAGGCCGGCAACAACAGCAAGGAACAGTTCGCCAACTCGCCCGACCTGAAAGACGCCCTGATGCACGCGATCATGGATGCGCTGGAAGCGCATTCGACGATGAGCACCCAGGCGCTGGAATCCGAGCGCGTGCGCGCCGGGCTGAAGGACATCCTGCTGGGGCCAGCCCAGTTGTATGAGGCGCTGCGGGCCAGGTCGCAAGGCGGGGGTGCCACGCCCTGAAGCCTGAGGGCTGCATCGGCCCGGATTGCACCACAGGAAGGCCCCATCGATGGGGCCTTCTCTGATTTGTGCTGGCGATCAGTGGCGCTGGCGGTGAATCGCGCGGCTGTTGCGGTTTTCCGCGCGGTTGAGGCGGCGGGTTTCGCCCTTGGTCAGGTGGCCGTTGTGCTTTGCTTCGGCGGCGCTTTCGCGCTGGGCGATGTTGGCGGCGCGGCGCTGGTCGTTGGCCGCCTGCTTCGGCGTGATGGTGCCGTTGGCGACGCCTTTCGCGATGCGCGCCTGCTGGTTGTCGATGCGCTGGTTGACCTCGTTGACGCGGGGGTGACCGGGGACGGTGGTGTCGGCGGCCATCGCGCTGGCGCTGGCGAACGCGGTGCAGGCGATCAGGCTGAGCAGACCGAGACGGATCATCGAAGCGTGGTTCATGACGGTGTCCTTCAGTGTGGGAGGCCGGCGGTTGGGTACTGCCATGTCGTGCCGGACGAATGGCGGCATGCCGGAAGGAGAACGCCGCTCGGGGTCACGGGTTGACGGCGTCATAGACGGGGTCGGGTCCACTTTCCCGAACCGGCCTCGTTTCGAGCTGTGCCGCCACGCCGTTCCCGCCGGCCCAAGCATTGCTGTTGCCCCCGGTGGACGGACGCTGGCGAGTCGCGTGACGAGTGCACCCATCGGCAAGGCTGTCGCCACGAAAGTGATCCCGCGCACGTACTACCAATGGAGGCCTTTTTCGACGCCAGGGGTCGGAGTAGCTTGCAGTGAGGGGGAGTGCAGCGGCCATCCGGAGGGAGTCAACATGCATAGCCATGCAGGGATCAACGTGGTTCTTTTGCGCGCCATTCGCGCGGCGCTTGCCGCCGCAGCGCTGGTCGCGTGCTCGGTGCAGGCGCAGGACGCGGGCGCGTCGGACAGCGGACAGGCCCAGACCAGCCAGGCGACCGCGGCAGAGGCAAGCAAGCCGGCGGCGAAGACCAAGTCGACCACCACCCTGCAGGAAGTGGTGGTGACCGGCACGCACCGGGCCGGCCTGTCGCCGACCGAATCCATTTCGCCGATCGACGCGTTCAGCGGCAGCCAGATCGCGAACCAGTCGTCGGCGGACCTCACCGACGCGCTGACCAACATCGTGCCGTCGCTGACCACCCAGCGCTTTCCCATCGCCGACGGCACGTCGTTCGTGCGGCCGGTGTCGCTGCGCAACCTGTCGCCCGACCAGACCCTGGTGCTGGTCGACGGTGTGCGCTTCCATCGTTCGGCGCTGGTCAACCTGCAGATTGACCCGCTTGGCACCTTCAACCAGGGCGCGCAGGCGGTCGATTTCTCGGTGTTCCCGTCCAACGCGATCGAGCGCGTCGAGGTGCTGCGCGATGGCGCCTCGGTGCTGTACGGATCGGACGCGATCGCCGGCGTGGTCAACGTCATCCTCAAGAAGGCTTCCTCGGGCGTGACGGTCAGCGCGCAGGTGGGTCAGTACGGCAAGGGCGACGGCAACCTGCGGCGCTACGACGCGGATGCGGGATTCCCGCTGGGCGCCGATGGCTTCGTGCACGTGAGCGCCGAGCGCGAAACCACCGACCCCACCTCGCGCGGGATGCCCCAAGCGGATGCGGCGGCCGTCGCGGCCGTGGTCGGTGCGAACCAGGTGCCGTACGACGGCCTCGGCCAGCGCTGGGGCGACCCGCAGACCAAGACCAACAAGCTGTTCGTCAACGCCGGCCTGCCGCTGACCGGCGACGCGGAGCTTTACGCCACGGGCAGCTTCATGGACAAGAAGGTCCTGTCCAGCTTCTTCTACCGTAACCCGGTCCTGCCGGCCCAGTACGGCATCGGCGGCCGCTCCACCCTGGTCAGCTACGCCGACGGCACGCTGACCCCGGCGAACGCGCCGCAGTCGCTGGTGGACAGCATCGTGGCCGGTGGCGGTGATCCGGCGAACTACCTGACGGCCAACGCGGCGAGCCCGAGCGGCTGGGTGCTGCTGAATCCGATCTACACGAAGTTTCCCGGTGGCTACAGCCCGCTGTTCGGGGCGGACATCAGCGATCACCAACTGGTCGGCGGCGTGCGTGGCGGCGGGCAGAGCAACCTGCAGTGGGACCTGCATTACCGTACCGGCAGCAACGAGGTCGACTACCAGCTGAAGGGTTCGATCAACCCGAGCCTGGGCAGCCTGTCGCCCACCAACTTCCACCCCGGCAAGCTGACCCAGCGCGAGCAGGGCGCCGGTGCGGATTTCGTCCGTTCGTTCGACGACTCGCCGCTGACGCTCGCCTTCGGCGCGAACTGGCGCCAGGAGACCTACATCATCCACCAGGGCGACGCCGGTTCGATCGAGGTGGGGCCGACCGCGTCGGTGTTCGGGGTGGGCTCGGATGCCTTCCAGGGCTTCCCGGCCAACGCGGCCGGGCGCTTCACGCAGAACAGCGAGGCCGCCTACGTCGACGCCGAGACTAACTTCACCGACCAGTGGTCCGGCGCGGCGGCCGTGCGCTACGAGCGCGCGGAAAACTACGGTTCCAAGGTCGTGTACAAGCTTTCCAGCCGTTACGCGTTCACCGACGCGTTCGCGCTGCGCGGTACGTACAACACCGGCTTCCGCACACCGACCCCGGGCCAGGCGAACACACTCAATGTCACCACCACGGCTAACGCCCAGGGTGGCCTGATACCCGCCGGCACCTATCCGGTCGACAACCCGGTGGCGCGCGCGCTCGGTTCCAAGCCGCTGAAGACCGAAACCTCCAAAAGCCTGTCGGTGGGCGCCGTGTGGACGCCGCTCGACAACGTCACGACGACCTTGGACTACTACCGGATCAGGATCGACGACCGCATCGGCCTGGTCAGCAACAGCGTGAGCCAGGCCACCGTCGACCAGCTCGCCGCCGGCGGCTATCCGAACGCGCAACTGCTGCTCGGCAGCGATGCCAGCTATTTCGGCAATGCGTTCGGGTCCGACATCAGCGGCCTCGACTTCGTGGTCGATACGCGGCATCAGCTGGGCAATGGCAGGCTCAACATCGACTTCCGCTACAACCGCAACAAGCAGAACGTGGTCAAGGTGCAACCGGACACGCTCAACGACGATTTCGTGTACGACCTCGAACATCAGGTGCCCAGGAGCCGGTCGGTGCTCAGCTTCGACTACGCGCTGCACCGGTTCGACGCCATCGCGCGGATCAACCATTACGGCAGCTGGAGCACCACGGTCGGCCTGTTCGGCAGCAACAACCCGCCGGAGGACGTGAATCACTACAGCGGCAAGACGCTGCTCGATCTGGAGGCCAGCTACAAGTTCAACGACACCTTCAAGCTGACCGTGGGCGGCAACAACGTCTTCGACACCTACCCCGGCAAGGAGCAGAACCCCACGCTGCAATTCCTTGGCGTCAAGTACGCGCTCACCTCACCGTTCGGTTTCAACGGCGCGTTCTGGTACGCGCGGGTGACAGCCAGCTTCTGATCGTCGCCATGCTGCACCGTCTCCCCGGGGTGCCCGGGGAGACGATGCAACGCCCCCGTCTCCGCAACAAGACTTTGCCGCCGCTTCCATGTACGGTTTGCGGACGGCGGCAACGGACGCGCCGCACTCGCAGCCAGGGTTGGCGTGGCTTGGGGCCGACTCGGGAGCAAAGATGAAATCGTCATGTATGCGCGCGGCGATGCTTGCCGCATGGCTGGGGTTGTCCGCCGGGGTGGTCGCGCAGGCCGCGACGCCGCAACCCGCCGAATTTCCGCCGGATGCCTTTCCGTCCACCTACCAGCCGCTGCCCGCGCAGACCACGCTGATCCGGCACGCGACGATCTACACCGGCACCGGCGAGCGCATCGACGATGGGTCGGTGCTGCTGCGTGACGGCAAGGTCGCGGCGATCGGCAAGCAGGTCGAGGCGCCGGCCGGTGCGGTGGTGATCGATGCCAAGGGCAAGTTCGTCACGCCCGGGCTGATCGACGTGCATTCGCATCTGGGCGTCTATCCGTCGCCATCGGTGGGTGCCACCGCCAACGGCAACGAGATGACCAACCCGACCACGCCGCAGGTGATGGCCGAGCATTCGGTGTGGCCGCAGGACCCGGGCTTCAACACCGCGCGCGCCGGTGGCGTGACCACGCTGGAAATCCTGCCCGGTTCCGGCAACCTGATCGGCGGGCGCAGCGTGGTGTTGAAGAACGTGCCGGCCACCACCGTGCAGGGAATGAAGTTTCCGGATGCGCCGTACGGCCTGAAGATGGCCTGCGGCGAGAACCCGATGCGGGTCTACGGCAGTCGCCACCAGTTTCCCTCGACGCTGATGGGTGACGTCGCCGGTTACCGGCAGGCGTTTGCGGACGCCCAGGCCTACGACCGCGAGTGGAAGGCGTGGGAGGCCAAGGTCAAGGCCAAGGGGGCGGCCGACGCCGGTCCGCCGCCCAAGCGCGACCTGGGCAAGGAAACCCTGGCCGAGGTGCTCCACGGCAAGATCCGCGTGCAGATGCATTGCTACCGCGCCGACGAGATGGCCGCCTTGCTCGACGTGGCGAATGAGTTCGGTTTCAGGATCGCTGCGTTCCACCATGCCGTCGAGGCGTACAAGATCCCGCACCTGCTGGCCAAGGCCGACACCTGTGCGGCGATGTGGGCCGACTGGTGGGGCTTCAAGATGGAAGCGTGGGACGGCATTCGCGCCAACATCGCGATGGTCGACGCCGGCGGTGCCTGCGCGATGATCCACTCGGACGACGAGAACGGCATCCAGCGCCTCAACCAGGAAGTGGCCAAGGCGCTGGCGGCGGGGCGACGTGCCGGCCTGGACATCAGCGAGGCCCACGCCGTGACTTGGATGACGCTCAACCCGGCGAAGGCGCTGGGCCTGGACGACCGCATCGGCTCGCTGGAGCCGGGCAAGGATGCCGACGTGGTGATCTGGAGCGCCGACCCGCTCAGCGTCTACGCGCGAGCCGAGAAGGTGTTCCTCGACGGCGCCGTGGTGTTCGACCGCAACGATTCGCAGCGGCAGTCGACCTCCGACTTCATGCTGGGCAGCGCCATCGGGCCGCATGCCGTCGACGCCGCTGCAGGGGAGGGCGCACAATGAAATACCTGGTCACGATCCTGGCGTTGCTCTGCGTCGCCTGCAGCACCGCCGATCGTTCGGACGGCCAAACCGGCACCGCGACGGCCAGCTCCGCGGCGCGTGCGGACGGACATGCCGCCGGCGACGGCAAGACCTACGCCATCACCGGCGGCACCGTGTACACGCTGGGTGCCGCCGGCAAGATCGAGCACGGCACGGTACTGGTGAAGGATGGCCGGATCGCGGCGGTCGGTGCCAACGTCGAGATCCCCGCCGATGCCGAGCGCATCGACGCCAGCGGCAAGATCGTCACGCCCGGCATCTTCGATCCGCAAAGCCAGTTCGGCATCGTCGAGGTGGGCGCGGTCAAGGAAACCCGCGATGCGTCGGCCGGCGATTCGCGTTTCAGTGCCGCGTTCGATGTCGCCGACGCGATCAATCCGCGCTCGGTGCTGATCCCGGTGAACCGCATCGCCGGCGTGACCCGCGCGATGGTCTCGCCGACCCACGGCGACAAGCACATCATCGCCGGCCGCGGCGCCATCATCGACCTGGGCTCCACCGAAGGTTTCATCCACCGCGATGCGGCGGCGATGTTTGCCGCGCTGGGCGAAGCCGGCGCCGAGCAGGCCGGCGGCTCGCGTGCGGCCGCGATGCTGGCGCTGCGCGAGGCGCTGCAGGATGCGAAGGACTACGCCGACAACACCAGCGCCTATGCCAGCAACCAGCGCCGCAAGTACGCATTGACGCGGCTGGACCTGGAGGCTCTCGGTCCGGTGCTGGCGGGCAGTGAGCCGCTGGTGCTCCACGTCGAGCGCGCCAGCGACATCCGGGCGGCGCTACGGCTGGCGCGCGACTTCAATCTGAAGCTGATCGTCTCCGGCGGCGCCGAGGCCTGGATGGTCGCCGACGAGCTGGCCGCGGCGCACGTGCCGGTGCTGCTCAATCCGCTGGAGGATTTGCCGGCGCATTTCGAGACGCTGGGTTCGACGCTGGAAAACGCCGCGCGCCTGCAGAAAGCCGGCGTGCTGATCGCCTTCGCCACCGGTGACACCCACAACGCACGCAACGTCACCCAGGCCGCCGGCAACGCGGTGGCCAACGGCCTGCCGTGGCTCGACGCGCTGAAGGCGCTGATGCTGAACCCGGCGCGGATCTACGGCATGGACCAGGACGTGGGCACGCTGGAGCAGGGCAAGCTGGCCGA
>CALCWL010000524.1 GCA_937906285.1 uncultured Rhodanobacter sp.
ACCTGCAGTTGGTCGAGCAGGTGAAAGCCATCGCCGCCGACAAGGGCTGCTCGCCGGCGCAACTGGCGCTGGCCTGGGTGCTGGCGCAGGGCGGGAACGTGCTGGCCATCCCCGGCACCCGCAAGCGCAGCCGGCTGGACGAGAACCTCGGCGCGCTCGACGTGCAGCTCGGCGCCGCGGAGCTGAAGGCGATCGACGCCGTGTTTCCGCCCGACGCTGCCAGCGGCACGCGCTACATCGAAGAGGGCATGCGGATGGTGAATGCGTAGGAGCCGGAATCGACAAAGCCTGCAGGAGTCCGCTCGCGGGCGATGCTTTTTGCTTTCGCGAGTCCCGAATCCCGGTTTCAAGAGCATCGCCCGCGAGCGGGCTCCTGCAAAGGTGGCGGGGTAAACTTGGGCGCATGAGCACCCCCGAACATTCCCCGCTGGGCAAGGACACCGTCTATGCCGACCGCTACGACCCCAGCCTGCTGTTTCCGATCCCGCGCGCGGACAAGCGCGCGGAGATCGGCGTGGCCGAGACGCTGCCGTTCCACGGCGTGGACATCTGGAACGCCTACGAGCTGTCCTGGCTCGACCCGCGCGGCAAGCCGCAGGTGGCGCTGGCCGAGTTCCGCGTGCCGGCGGCGTCGCCGCACATCATCGAATCGAAATCGTTCAAGTTGTACTTGAACGGTTTCGCGCAGGAGTCCTTCGCCGACATCGACGCGCTCGCCGAAACGCTGCGCCACGACCTCTCCGCCGCGGCCGGTGCCGTGGTCGGCGTGGAGCTGTCGCCGCTGCGCGCCGCGGCCTTGCCGGTGGTGGAACTGGAAGGCGAGCTGCTCGATGCGCAGGATCTCGCCATCGACCACTACGGTCCGCCGCGACCGGAATATCTGCGTGCGGATGCCACGGCGACCGCGGTGCAGGAAACGCTGGTCTCGCACCTGCTGCGCTCGAACTGCCCGGTGACCGGCCAGCCCGACTGGGGCAGCGTGCAGATCGCCTACCGCGGCGCCCCGATCGACCACGCCGGGCTGCTGCGCTACCTGGTCTCGTTCCGCACCCACAACGAGTTCCACGAGCAATGCGTGGAGCGCATCTTCGTCGATATCACCCGCCGCTGCGCGCCGCAACAGCTCAGCGTGCACGCGCGCTACACCCGACGCGGCGGGCTGGACATCAACCCGTTCCGCAGCAGCACGCCGGCCACGCCGGACAACCCGCGCACGGTGCGCCAGTAATCGCACCAACGCACTGTCGCCACCGCGTGAAAAGTTCGGCAGGGGCGCGCGGCCGCTAATCGGCGCTTCATTTGCGCGGCGCTAGCCTCCGCGGGTGGGTCATGCCGACCATTCGTCCGTGGAGCTCCGATGAAACGATCACGTGTCTTGATGGGCCTGTTGCAAGGTGCCGGCCTGGCCAGCCTGCTGCTGCTCGCCGCCTGCGGCAAGCACGATGAACCGGCCGCCCCTGCCGCGGCTCCCGCCAGCAGCGTCGCGCCCGCCGCGTCGGCGCTGCCGACGCCGGCGCCCGCGCATACGGCTGTCGCGGCGCCCCCTGCCAGCAGCGGCATCGCACCGGCAACCACGGTGGCCACGGCCGCCGCGCCGGCACCGCTGGCCTTTGCCAAGCTGACCGTGGGCGATGCGGTGGACAAGAGCCATCAGGTCACTCGTGCCGGCGAACGCTTCGACGCCGACGACCACACGCTCTACGCCAGCGTGGCGACCGTGGGCAGCAGCACCGACGCAACTATCGACGCCACCTGGCGCTACCTTGAAGGCCGCGGCCAACTGGTCAGCAAGATCAGCCAGTCGATCGCCACCGACGGCCCGGCGATCACCACCTTCCAGGTGCACAACCCCGACCTGTGGCCGGAAGGCAAGTACAC
>CALCWL010000525.1 GCA_937906285.1 uncultured Rhodanobacter sp.
AAGACCGCGATCATCGCCTCCAATACCTCGGGCCTGTCGATCAACACGCTGGCCGAGGCGCTGCCGGAGGAAATGCGCCACCGCTTCTGCGGCGTGCACTTCTTCAATCCGCCGCGCTACATGCACCTGGTCGAGTTGATCCCGACCCGGCTCACCGACCAAAACGTGCTGGAAGGCCTCGAGGCCTTCCTGGTCACCACCGTCGGCAAGGGCGTGGTGATCGCCAAGGACACGCCCAACTTCATCGGCAACCGCATCGGCGTGTTCTCGATGCTCGCCACCATGCATCACACCGAGCAGTTCAAGCTCGGCTTCGACACCGTCGACGCGCTGACCGGCCCGGCCGTGGGCCGCCCCAAGAGCGCCACCTACCGCACCGCCGACGTGGTCGGCCTGGACACCATGGCCCACGTCATCAAGACCATGGCCGACACGCTGCCCGAGGATCCGTGGCACCAGTATTTCAAGGCGCCGGCATGGCTGCAGGGCCTGATCGACAAGGGTGCGCTGGGGCAGAAGAACGGCGCAGGCTTCTACAAGAAAGCCGGCAAGGACATCGTCGTGCTCGACGTTGCCAAGCAGGATTACCGCCCGTCCGAGCAGAAGCCGTCCGACGAAGTCGCCGCCATCCTGGCCATCAAGGACCCGGCCGAGAAGTTCGGCAAGCTGCGCGCCTCCGGCGACCCGCAGGCGCAGTTCCTGTGGGCCACCTTCCGCGACCTGTTCCACTACACCGCCTATCACCTGGCCGACATCGCCGACACCGCGCGCGACGTCGATTTCGCGATCCGCTGGGGCTACGGCTGGAAGCTCGGCCCGTTCGAGACCTGGCAGGCCGCCGGCTGGCAGCAGGTGGCCGCATGGATCAATGAGGACATCAAGGCCGGCAAGGCGATGAGCAACGCGCCCCTGCCCGGCTGGGTCACCGACGGCCGCAAGGGCGTGCACGGCAAGGGCGGCTCGTACTCGGCCAGCGCCAACGCCGACAAGCCGCGCTCGCAGCACCCGGTGTACCAGCGCCAACTGTTCCCCGATCCGATCCTGGGCGAGAAGTTCGACACCGGTACCACCGTGTGGGAGAACGACGGCATCCGCCTGTGGACGCTGGGCGATGACGGCGTCGGCATCATCTCGTTCAAGACCAAGATGAACACGGTCAACGACCACGTGCTCGACGGCGTGCAGCACGCGATCAAGCTGGCCGAGGAAAAGCTCAAGGCCGTGGTGATCTGGCAGACCGGCGAACCGTTCTCCGCTGGCGCGGATCTCAAGGGCGCACTGGGCCTGCTGAAGGACGGCAAGTTCGACGACTTCGAAAAGATGGTCGCCAACTTCCAGCGCACCAGCATGGCGATCAAGCACGCCCTGGTGCCGGTGGTTTCCGCCGTGCGCGGCATGGCCTTCGGTGGCGGCTGCGAATTCCAGATGCATTCCGCCCGGACGGTTGCGGCGCTGGAAAGCTACATCGGCCTGGTCGAGGCCGGCGTCGGCCTGCTGCCCGCCGGTGGCGGCCTGCATGAACTGGCCGTGCGTGCGTCCAGGGCCAATCCGGCCGATCCGTTCGAGGAACTGAAGAAGGTGTTCGAGACCGTGGCGATGGCCAAGGTTTCCCCCAGCGCCATCGAGGCGAAGAACATGGGCCTGCTGCGCGACAGCGACGTGGTCGTGTTCAACGCCTACGAACTGCTGTACGTCGCCAAGAAGGTGGCATTGTCGCTGGCCGAAGCCGGCTACCGCCCGCCCCTGCCTGCCCAGGTCATCGTCGCCGGCGACGTCGGCACCGCCACCTTCAAGGCGCAACTGGCCAACCTGCAAGCCGGCTACTTCGCCTCCGAGCACGATGTCGACATCGCCTCGCGCATCGCCGACACCTTGTGCGGCGGCGTGATCGAGCGCGGCTCGACCGTCGACGAGGAATGGCTGCTGGCACTGGAACGCAAGCACTTCGTGGAGCTGGCGAAAACCGAAAAGACCCAGGCCCGCATCGCCCACACCATGACCACCGGCAAACCTTTGAGGAACTAGTGAGCGCGCTGCGCGCGCGGAAGTGAGGAGTGAGAGTCGAAGCCCAGGCTTTCTTTCACTTCTCACTCCTCTCCACTCTTTTCTCACCCTTTTGGAGTTCCGTCATGACCAAACAAATCCAGGACGCCTACATCGTCGCCGCCACCCGCACCCCGGTCGGCAAGGCGCCGCGCGGC
>CALCWL010000526.1 GCA_937906285.1 uncultured Rhodanobacter sp.
CCATGCCCGCCACGCCAGGCCCGCCGCGGCCAGCCACAACGCCAGCCCGAGCAGGCCGGTATTGGTGAGGATCTCCAGCAGCAACTGGTGCGGATGACAGGCGCCCTCGCCGACGCCGCACGCCTCGGCCGACACCACGAAGTGATCGTTGGCCGGCGCGAACTGCGGATAGGCGTAGCGGAATCCGCGCACGCCCACGCCGTTGACCGGATGCGCCGCGGTCATCGCCACGCCGACCTGCCAGATGTCGAGCCGGCCGCTGAGCGCGGTGTCCACCGATTGGTCGGTGCCGTGCAGCACCAGCAGGCTGCGTGACATCCGGTCGTGGAAGCGTGCCGAGGTATTCCATGCCACCACGCCGGCCAGCGCCAGCAGCAGCACCGCGGCCCCGCACCACAAAGAGAACCGCCACAGCGTGCGCGCCTCATGCCAGGCGAAACCGGCCAACACCAGCACGTAGCACAGCCACGCCGAACGCGACCCGGCCAGCAGCACCGGGCCGAGCACCAGCGCCGCGGCCAGCACCAGCCCCGGCCGCCCCCAGCGCTGCCGCGCCGCCCACAACGCGAACGGCGAGAGCACTGCCAGGCTCGGGCCCAGTTTCAGGTTGTCGGCGCCGAAAATGCCCGAGACACGAAAAGCCTCGGGATGGCCGCCCAGGCTCCAGCCGGTGAACGCCTGCACCCACGCATCCGCGCACCACAGCGCCAGCACCGCGGCGACCGCCGTGTACAAAGCCTGCAGTTTGGCCTCGCGACGGATCGCGAAACACGCGTACAGGCCCAGCGGCACGTAGCGCAACGTGGCGGCCACCGTGCTCCAGCTCTTGCCGGGACGAATCGCATCCAGCGCGGAAAACAACGCCGCCGCCACATACGCGGCCAGCAGCCACAGCAGCAGCTGCGCGCCGGGGTGCTGGCGCAGTGCCGCCGGATCGCGCGCAAGCAGCATGATCACGCCGAGCAGGCACAGCAGCGTGCCCAGCTCCGCGCTGCGGCCGAACGGCAGCAACGCGATCACCAGCCAGAACGGCAGCAAGGGAGAACGCAGCGCAGCCTTGAGTGAACTGCCGAAGGTCGTCATGGGTGGGGCCAGGCAGGAAAATGCCCGCATTGTAGGCGCGCCGCGGCGCGCCCCGCGCGTCAGCCCTGCGGCTGGGTCACTTCGTCGTACAACGCCAGGGTGGATTGCTGCATGTCGCTGAGCCGATAGCTCTGCAGCGGCGAGATCGGCGGCGCCACCCGCAGCAGTTCGGCTGCACGTTCGACCAGCCGCTCGCGATCGCCCAACGGCACCCGCCCGGCGGGGTACAGCTCGGCCAGCAATTCGCCGACGCCGCCATGGGCATAGCCCAGTACCGGCCGGCACAGCGACAGCGCCTCGATCACCGTGCGCCCGAACGTCTCGGGCTTGTTCGACAGCTGCAGCACCAGGGCGGACAGCGCATAGATGTCGCGGATGTCGTCGCGCGGCGGCGACAGCACCACCTGCGAGGTCACCCCGCGCAGGCGGATCAGTTCCTGCAGTTCGGCCACGTAGGCCTCGCGGCCGGGCTCGACCACGCCCAGCAGCAGCAGCCGTGCCTCGATGCCGCGACGCTTGAGATCGGCCAGCAATTCGATCGCGTCGTGGTGGCCCTTCAATCGCGTGCCGCGTGCCGGCATGGTCAGCAGCGGCGCGCCTGCAAGGGCAGGAAACTCGGCGAAGAACGCCTTGTGCCACGCGTCGTCCGGCCGGTGCCCGTAGGGAAAGGCGTCCTGGTCGATGCCGCGCGGAATCACCCGCACCCGGCCCGGCTCCAGCCAGCGGTAATGGCTGAGCACGTAGTCACGCAGGGTCTGCGACACCACGATCACCCGTTCGCCGCGCAGCAGGATCGAACTGTAGCGACCCGGCGAGTTGAAGCCATGCACGGTGGTGACGAAATGCGGCCGCGGGGAAACGCCGCGCAGCGCCCACCAGCCCACCCACGCCGGCAGCCGCGAGCGCGCGTGCACGATGTCCGGCTTCAGCTCGCGCAGCAGGCGCCGCAATGGGCCGATGCGGCCCAGCGTGCCGAGCGACTTGCGCCCCAGATCGAGCGTGACGTGTTCGCTGCCTTCGGCCTGCAATTGCTCGACCAGCCGCCCGCCGGCGGAAACCACCACCGAGCGATGGCCGGCCTGCACCAGCGCGCGCGCAATCTCCAGCGCCGAACGCTCCGCGCCGCCGGAATGCAACGCAGGGATCAGCTGGACCACGGTCAGCAGCTTGGCGGGCACGACAATGCTGGACATGA
>CALCWL010000527.1 GCA_937906285.1 uncultured Rhodanobacter sp.
CGCGGTTCCAGTCGCTGACCGCGTCGAACTGCTCGTTCTGACTGGCCAGCCAGATCGCGTCGCTGGCAAAGAGGGAGCGCAACTGCGCATCTGCACGGATCGCGCGCGCGGCGTCCCGCGAAAAATGGCAGGACGCCACCACCACGATGCGCAACGGCGCGGACAGATCGAAGGATTGGCGCACCATGGTGCCGGTGCGTGCATCCACGGTCAGTGCGGTGGGTTGTCCCGGCGGCAGCGACGCGGCGCGGCGCAAAGCCGGAATGACGGGGATGCTCATCCCCGGGTGATGTCGCGCCAGCGTGTTCGCGGCATCGAAATCGCGGCCGGTGATCAATGCCTGATGGAGGCGCGCATAGTCCTTGTCCGAGGCCATGCCTCGTCGATGCATCTCGGCCAGATCCATCCGCAGCTGGGCAATATGGGGCGGGCTTGGCGTGTGGAACACCACGGCTTCCACGGCGCGCTTGAGCAGCCTCAGATCGGCGTGGCTCGCCAGGCGCAAGTGCTCGGGCGTTTGTGCGTCGCCGAACAGTCGGTCGTAACGCTTTGCGACCAACATGGCACGCTCGGCAGAGGACGGCGAAGGGTCGGCTTCCTGCAGGACGAACTCGTCATAGAGTCGCTCCACGACGCTCTCGCCGCAGGCGTCGATGGCGCATCCCCGGTCGGCGGCGTCCTGCGCACGTTCGTGGTGGCGGCGGGACTGCTCGGCGGGCGTGAGTCCGTCGACGGCATGCTTCTCCGCACCGAAAAGGGCAAGCAGCTGCACGATCTGCGGGTGCGTCAGCTCGTTGGCCGGGTCCTCCAGCGACATGCCGCGCAGTCCGCGCGGGCCGAAGTCGAGTTGGGCAAGAAACCGTTTGCGCCCACCAGGCGCCAAGTGGTCCAGCGGCGAAGTGCCGGGCGGCGTGTCATGCAGATAGCGCGTCAGTGCCGCTTTCGAGGTGATCGGTGCTTGTCCGGCCGGCGACGCCGCCGCCACGATGCACGCCGGGTAAAGCCAGAGAGCCAGGACGGCGAGTTGCAGGCGACCCATGGCGGTCCTCGTGGTGCGATTGGGCATCGAACGATGGCGTTCGATGCCCATGGCTGGCACCGTGGCGAAGGGTCGGCGAACGCCGTGCCGGCGACGCTATTCCTGATACGCCCCGTAGCCGCGCAGACGCTTGTAGCGCTGTTCGAGCAGGTCGGGGAGCGGCATGGCCTGCAGCTCGTCGAGCTGGTTGAGCAGCACGGCTTTCAGGCGGATCGCCATCGAGCGCGGGTTGCGGTGGGCGCCGCCGAGCGGCTCGCGGATGAGCTTGTCGATCAGGCCCAGTTCGAGCAGGCGCGGGGCGGTCATGCCCAGGGCCTCGGCGGCGTCCTTCACCTTGTCCGCGCTTTTCCACAGGATCGAGGCGCAGCCTTCGGGCGAGATCACCGAATAGGTGGAGTACTGCAGCATGTTGGTGCGGTCGCCCACGCCGATCGCCAGCGCGCCGCCG
>CALCWL010000528.1 GCA_937906285.1 uncultured Rhodanobacter sp.
CACTACCCGTGGCTGGTGTGGGAAGAAGCCGGCGAAGTGCTGGCCTACGCCTATGCCGGCCGCTTCCGCGAACGCGCTGCCTACGACTGGATCGCCGAGACCTCGATCTACGTGCGTGCCGACGCACACCGCCGCGGCATCGCGCGCCAGCTGTACGGCGTGTTGCTGGACGTGATGCGGCGGCAGGGCATCACCCAGGCCGTCGGCGTGATCACCCTGCCCGGCGCGGCCAGCGTGGCGATGCACGAGTCGATGGGTTTCACGTCAGCCGGCGTCTGGCGGCAGTGCGGCTACAAGCTCGGCCAATGGTGGGACGTGGGCGTGTGGCAGAAGGAGTTGCAGCCCGCAGGAAACCCACCGGCAGCTGTCATTCCGTTCCCGCAATTGATCCCGGCACTACAGGGCGGGCACCGCCCGCCGCCGTTGGCCACCACGTACGGATGAGCCGACGGGCGCTGCCCGTCCTGCAAGAAAGCGTACCCGCGGGTGCGGGCACGTTTTCATTCATCGCGGTCGACGCGGCTTACTGGTTGAGCAGCAAGTCGACGATCACACCGGTGGCGATCGCGACCAGCAGAAAGTCGCCGTTGTCGCTGCGTACCCAGTGATAACCGCGCGGCGGCTCGCGCAGGTGAGCATCGCGCCAGTCGTAAACCACGTAACGGGTGCTGCGGTATTCCACCGGCAGGTAGCCCCCGCGCTTGTACCAGCCCTCGTGGCGACCGCGGTCGTGCCAGTTCCGGTAGTGTCCATTGCCATGGCCGCGACCATGACCACGGCCCCGGTCGTCGTCGCGGTCGTGGCGCACGTAACGGTCGCCATCATGGTCGTAGCCGCGGTCACCGTCATATTGCCCGTGGCGGTCGCGGTCGTGGCCTCGGCCGTGTTCCTGCGCCAACACGGGGCTGCCGGCCAGCATCAGCATGGTGCCGCATGCAACAGACAGCGCAAGCAACTTTTTCATGAGGGATCTCCACTCGGTGGACCTAAGGACCGCGTGCATCGTACCGGCAACCACCGGGCGACGTTGTGCGGTCGGACACGACGCTCGCGCCGACAGCCCCAACCGGACATGAATCAGGCTGCCCGAGCGGGTTCTGCATTCAGCCTGCAGCAAACGCGGCGGCTCGGCTACCATTGGCGGCTTTCCGCATCCGTTTCGGGGGTCACCCATGCAGCTCGATCAGGTCAAGGCCATCATCACCGGCGGCGCCTCCGGGCTCGGTCACGCAGTGGCGCAGCATTTCGTGGCCCATGGTGGCCAGGTGGCGCTGTTCGACGTCAACGAGGACAAGGGCCACGCCGCGGCGAAGGAACTGGGAGCCACCGCCCGCTTCTTCCGCACCGACGTCACCTCCGAGGACGGCGTTGCCACCAACGTGGCCGCCGCGCATCACGCGATGGGCGGCCTCAACGTGGTGATCAACTGCGCCGGCATCCTCGGCGCCGGCCGCGTGCTGGGCAAGGAAGGCGCGATGCCGCTGGCCACCTTCTCCGGCACGGTGATGGTGAACCTGGTCGGCAGCTTCAACGTGGCCAAGGCCGGCGCCGCGCTGATGCAGAACAACGAAGCGGGCGAGGACGGCGAACGCGGCGTGATCATCAATACCGCCAGCGTCGCCGCCTACGAAGGCCAGATCGGCCAGGCGGCATATTCGGCATCCAAGGGCGGCGTGGTAGGCATGACCCTGCCGATGGCGCGCGAGCTGGCCCGCTTCGGCATCCGCGTGGCGACGATCGCGCCGGGCATCTTCTGGACCCCGATGGTCGACGGCATGCCCGAAGCCGTGCAGCAGTCGCTGTCCGCCTCGATCCCGTTCCCCTCCCGCCTGGGCCAGCCCGGCGAATACGCCAGCACCGTCGCCTTCATCCTCGGCAATCGCTACATCAACGGCGAGACGATCCGGCTGGATGGCGCGGTGCGCTTGGCGGCGAAGTAGCCGCCGCCAGGGAATAGGGAATGGGGAATAGGGAATAGAAAAAGCCGGTTCCCGCCTCATCCGCTTCCCCGCCAGGCCTCGCTTCTCCTATTCACTATTCACTATTCCCTATTCCCTATTCCCTATTCCCGGCCCAAACCCATGAAAGCTTCCGACGTCAAGAAAGGCAACGTGGTCGAGCACGACGGCACCGTCTACCAGGTGCGCGACATCGAGCGCAGCGCGCCCACCGCGCGCGGCGGCAACGTCACCTTCCGCTTCACCATGTATTCGATCCCCGGCGCCCGCAAGTACGACCTCAGCCTGCGTGCCGACGATGACCTGAAGGAAATGGACCTGGTCCGCCGCGCGGCGAATTTCTCCTACATGGACGGCGACGCGTTCGTGTTCATGGACGCGGAGGATTACACCCAGTACCTGCTCTCGCCCGAGCTGGTCGGCGACAATGCCGGCTACATCGTCGAGGATCTGGAAGGCTATTACGTGCAGCTGATCGACGACGCGCCGGTCGGCCTGCAGGTGCCCACCAGCGTGGTGCTGACCGTGGTCGACACCGCTCCGGAAATGAAAGGCTCCAGCGCCACCAAGCGCAACAAGCCGGCCAAGCTCAACACCGGCATCGAAGTGCAGGTGCCGGAGTACATCAGCGTCGACGAGAAGGTGTGGGTGAACACGCTCACCGGCGAGTTCGCCGGCCGCGCTTAGGGCGGACGCCGCCCGCCATCCGCCACGGAGCGAAGCAACAGTCCCTCACACCAGCGGCGCGAAAAAAAGCGCGTGGCATCTGCCGCGCGCCTTTTTTTTGCCATACTCGTTGTTCGCCCGGTTTCCTGTCCCATGTCCTCCAGCAGCTACTCCCTGCGCGCGCACGCGATCGAGAGCCTGACCCAGGTCAAGCGGCCGAACGTGCCGTGGCGCGTGGTCGTGCGCAACACCGCTGCCGTGGTGCTGCCGCTGGCTGTCGGCATGGCGACGGGCCACCAGACGATCGGCCTGGCGGTGGCCAGCGGCGCGTTGAATGCGATGTTCTCCGACCAGCCCGGGCCGTATCGCCAGCGCCTGCGGCAGTTGCTGCTGAACGCGCTGGCGGCGGGCCTGGCATCGCTGGCGGGTTTCCTGCTCGGTGACCACTTGCTGCCGCTGCTGGCGATCACGGCGGCGCTGGGCTTCTTCGGCGGGCTGCTGGTGGTGTTCGGCCCGGACACGGCGCGCGCCGGCATGACCAGCATGATCCTGCTGGTGATCACCGCGGCCTCGCCGCAACCGCTGGCCGGTGCCCTGGGCGGCGCCGCGCTGATCTTCTCCGGCGGCCTGCTGCTGGCCGCATTCTCGCTGGCGGCGTGGCCGCTGCAACGCTACTGGCCCGAGCGCCACGCCCTGGTCGAGGTGTATCGCGGGCTGGCCATGCTGGCGCGCGAAACCCGCCACGACGCCTCCGACGTGCCGGCGCTGACCGAGGCGATGACCTCCCTGCAGCAGACCCTGCTGGGCCGCCACCGCGCCCACGGTCGCGCGATGGAGGCATTCGGCGTGCTGCTGGAACTGGCCGAGCGGATCCGTCTGGAACTCACCGCGATCGCCGAGCTGCATGCCGGCCCCGTCTTGCAGGCCGGCTTCCGGGACGCGGCGTCCGAGGTACTCGCGGCGATTGCCGACGCGCTGGAGCACGGCGATTCACCCGCACGCGCCGACACGCTGCTGCACGCGCTGCGCGCGCGGCACGACGAGGGCGACGGGTTGGCGCCGCATCGGCATGCGTTGCTCGGCCAGCTCGCGGCCGCCGTGCGCAACGCGGACTGGGCCGGCAGTCGTGGCGAACTGCGAGCCAGCGCTGCCGAGACACGCCTGCCATCGACCCTGCGCAGCGCGCCGATCCGCGCTACCTTGCGCGCCAGCCTCACGCCACGTTCGGTGGCGTTCCGCCATGCCGTGCGCATGGCTGTCTGTCTCGCCGCCACCCTGGCCCTGTCGCGCTGGCTGCATCTTCCGCACGGCTACTGGCTGCCGATGACGGCGGCGATCGTGCTGCGCGCGGATTTCGCCGCCACCTTCAATTTCGGTTTGCTGCGCGTGCTCGGCACCGTGCTCGGGCTGGTGCTCACCACGGTGCTGCTGTCCGTCACGCCCGATCAGCCGTGGGCGCACCTCGCCCTGATGGCCGTGCTGTGCATGGCCTTTCGCTATCTCGCCGCCGCGCATTACGGCATCGCGGTGGCGGCGCTGACCGGCACCGTGGTGATCCTGCTCTCGTTCGAGGGAGTCGCGCCCGATGCCGCCGTGCTCGACCGCGTGATCAACACCGCGCTCGGCTGCGGCATCGCGCTGCTCGCCTATGTGGCGTGGCCGACCTGGGAACGCAGCCGCGCACGCGACGCGCTGGCCGGCATGCTCGACGCTTACGCCGATTATCTGGACCACCTGGCCGGATGTGGCGGCGTGGTGCGTGGCGAGATCCGTTCGGCCGCCCGCACGGCCCGCATCAATGCGCAGGCCTCGATCGAACGCATGCGCAGCGAGCCGGCGACGCCACCGGCGCTGCTCACGCTGGCGCGCCAGCTGCTCGCCAACGGCAACCGGCTGGCGCGCACCGCGATGACGCTGGA
>CALCWL010000529.1 GCA_937906285.1 uncultured Rhodanobacter sp.
TCTTCCATCGACGGGATCTTGCTGGTCAGCACCGGCCATTCCTTCGCCAGCTCCGCGTTGATCGACATGTAGATCTCCTGCCCGGCCGGTACGTCGAGCTCGGGGAAGATCGCGCCGACCGGACACTCCTCCACGCACAGCGTGCAGTCGATGCATTCGTCGGGATCGATCACCAGGAAATTGGGACCGGCGTGGAAGCAATCGACCGGGCACACCTCGACGCAATCGGTGTACTTGCAGTTGATGCAGTTGTCGGTGACGACGTGCGTCATCATGCCTCCTTCCGCGGCCTCGCCGCGGTAACTACAGTGTCCGCGGCAACTGCTGCCGTGGCCATGATCCAGATCAGTGTGCCACGGTCGCTGCCCACGCAGAATGCTTCCGATCCCTCATTTCCCCCTAGGAGCGACACCATGCGCAAACTGATTGCCGTTGCCCTGCTCGGACTGCTCTCCACTCCGCTGATGGCCGCCGAGTGCGCCACCACCATCGAGGGCAGCGACGCGATGCAGTTCAACAAGAAGACCATCACCGTGCCGAGCACCTGCAAGACCTTCAAGGTCACGCTCAAGCACACCGGCAAGCTGCCGGTCACCGCGATGGGCCACAACTGGGTGCTGTCGCACGCCTCGGACGAGGCCGGCGTGGTCGCCGACGGCATGAAGGCCGGCGCGGCCAACAGCTACGAGAAGCCCAACGACAGCCGCATCATCGCCCACACCAAGCTGATCGGCGCCGGCGAGAGCGACACCGCCACGATCAACGTGGCCAAGCTCAAGGCCGGCGAGCAGTACGCGTTCTTCTGCACCTTCCCCGGCCATGCCGCCCTGATGAAGGGCACGCTGAGCCTGGGCAAGTAAGCTTTGCCGCAACGGCAGCGCGCCCGGTCGAGATGGCCGGGCGCGCCTTTTCTGCGTCATGCGTCCGTTTCGCGAAGCCAATCCCGAGATGAATCCCACCGAGCCTTTCGACGAAACCGCCATCGCCACGCTGGTCGACCGCTTCTACGAGAAGGTGCGGCGCGACCCGCAGATCGGCCCGGTGTTCAATGCGGCCGTGCATGACTGGGACGAGCACAAGCGCCTGCTGACCTCGTTCTGGTGTTCGGTGGCGCTGCGTGCGGGCAGCTATCGCGGCAACCCGATGGCAGCGCACCGCCCGCACCCGATCCGCGCCGAGCACTTCGATCGCTGGCTGGAGCTGTGGCACGAGACCTGCAACGAGGAACTCGACCCCGACCATGCCGGGCACATGCTGGAATACGCCCAGCGCATCGGCCGCAGCCTGAAGTACGGCCTGGGCCTGCATCCCGAGGCGCGGCCGTTCGGCGTGCCTGTCGTGGGTATCCATCGCTGACCGGTCACGCCTGATTCGCGCAAAACCTGCAGAAGCGCACCTTGTGCGCGATGCTCTTCGTCACGTCACGAAAGCATCGCGCACACGGACCAACAGGAAGCCCAGGTAGGGCGGACACCGCCCGCCATCGCCGCCCCGGCACCGCCGGCGGGCAGTGCCCGCCCCTACGCCTGATGCCTTTCGTCATGCCAGCGAAGCGCAGCGCGCGCAGGACCCGCACCCACGGACAATGAACGGATCAGCCCAGCGCCTTCAGCGCCGCCGCGTAATCCGGCTCGTCGCCGATCTCGCCCACCAGCTCGGTGTGCAGCACCTTGTCGTGCTCGTCCAGCACCACCACTGCCCGGGCGGCAAGGCCGGCCAGCGGGCCGTCGGCGATCGCCACGCCGTAATCGGCGAGGAATGCGCGGCCGCGCATCATCGACAGGTTGACCACCTGGTCCAGTCCTTCCGCGCCGCAGAACCGCTTCTGCGCAAACGGCAGGTCGGCGGAGATACACAGCACCACGGTGTTGTCGAGCTTGCCCGCCGCCTCGTTGAAGTGCCGCACCGAGGCCGCGCAGGTCGGCGTGTCGACGCTGGGAAAGATGTTGAGCACCTTGCGCTTGCCGGCGAATCGCGACAACCCGGCGTCGGAAAGGTCGCCCGCCACCAGCGAAAACGCCGGTGCGGCCGCGCCGACCGCGGGGAAGCTGCCGTCGACGCGAACCGGCTTGCCGTGGAGGGTGACTGTAGACATGGTGCGACTCCTGCTGGGTGAAGGGCTACAAGTAGAACATGGTCTTGGCCAGAAACACGATGCCGACCATCAGCGCCAGCACGATGCGGTGGGTGTGCTTGAACCGGCACACGTCCATTTTCCCGTGGCGCATCGCCCACATCGCGTTGACGAACACGCCCAGCACGCCGAACGCCAGCAACACTTTCAGCGCCAGCCAGTTGCCGAAGCGCGAACCGACGCAGGCGAAGCCGTCACAGCGGATGTCGAACAGCATGAAGCCGCTGGCGAACAGCAGCACCACCACCACCGGCATGTAGCGCCGAACCCGCGCCATCACTGCCTGCTCGATGCGCTGCATGGTGATGATGTCGAAGTGCCTGTGCAGCGACTCCACCACGATCACCTCGAATGCCACCGCGCCGACGAACACGATGGCGCAGGCCAGGTGCAGCAGGACGATCCACGGGTACCAGGCAAGCATGCGCGTTGGCCACGAGAAGGAACCAACGCCCAGCATCCGCCACCCACCCGGCGCCGGCCATGACCTGCATCAACCGGTGCGGCGGCGTGGCCGCCCGAACCGGCTGTGACAATCCGCCCCGGGGCGCCGCCATGGCGGTTGACCTGCATCAGGGCCGCCACCGCGCGCCGCCGCGAGGATGCTCCTGCCGATCGCCGGCATTTGTGCTCTGTCGCCACCCATGGCAAGTCGAGGCTCCGCGTGAACAGTGTCGTCCCCCTCATCCATCCGCTGCGCCACGCCGGGCGGCGCTGGGTCCACGAGGCGCTCGAATGCCTGGCGCAGGAGGCCGCGCGCTCGGCCGACACGCATCTGCTGAAGCTCAACTTCCCCGGCTTCCACGGCATCGACTTCTACTTCAAGGACGAAGCCAGCCACCCCAGCGGCAGCCTCAAGCACCGGCTGGCGCGCTCGCTGTATCTGTACGCGCTGTGCAATGGCCGGCTCGGCCCGGACCAGACCGTGGTCGACGCTTCCTCCGGCAGCACCGCGATCTCCGAGGCCTGGTTCGCGCGCCTGCTCGGCCTGCGCTTCGTCGCGGTGATGCCGGCCTGCACCGCACCGGGGAAAATCCGCGACGTGCAGGCACTGGGCGGCGAAGTCGACCTGGTGGACGACCCCGCCCAGGTGCACGCGCGCGCCGCCGAGCACGCGGCGCGCGGCGCCTGTCACCTCGATCAGTTCGGCCTCGCCGAGCGCGCCACCGACTGGCGCGGCAACAACAACATTGCGGAGTCGATCATCGGCCAGCTCGCCCGCGAACGCTCGCCCGAGCCGCACTGGATCGTCTGCGGCGCCGGCACCGGCGGCACCTCGGCCACGATCGGCCGCTACCTGCGCTATCGCTGCCTGCACACGCGGCTGTGCATCGCCGACCCCGCCGACAGCGGCTTCGTGCGCGGCTGGCAGAGCAACGATCGCGGCGCCGTGGCCAGCCGCCCCACCCTGATCGAAGGCATCGGCCGGCCGCGAGTCGAGCCAGGTTTCGTGTTCGAGGTGGTGGACCACGTGATCGGCGTGCCGGACGAAGCCTCCATCGCCGGCGCGTGGCTGCTCGGCGAACTGTTCGGGCATCGCTACGGCGGCTCCTCGGGCACCAACTTCGTGGCCTGCCTGACCCTGGCCGCGACGATGCGCGCCGAAGGCCAGCGCGGCAGCATCGTCAGCCTGCTGTGCGATCGCGGCGAGCGCTACGCCGAAACCCTGTTCGACCCGCACTGGCTGGCCACGCACGGCATCGACCGCTCGCACAGCGAAGCGGCCCTGCGCCGCAGCATCGAGACCGGCTGCGCGCCGCTTCGGCGGGCGGCTTCCGGCTGACGCCGCGCCGATTCGCCGCAGGCGCTGCCCGGCCGAATTGACCGTGGTCAACACCGGCATTCCGCGGGCGGGCCATGCTTTCTTCCAGACCTCACGGGAGACACGGCGATGGGCAGACTGAGCGGCAAGGTGGCACTGGTGACCGGCGGCGCCGTGGGCATCGGCGCCGCTTGCGCGCGCCGGCTGCTGGAAGCCGGCGCGAAAGTGGCGCTGACCGACCTGCACGACGGGCCGGGGCAACAGCTGGCCGCGGAACTCGGCGACGACGCGCGCTATTTCCACGCCGACGTGGCGTTGGAGGCCGAGGTGGCGGCGGCGATCGCCGGCACGGTCGCCGCGTTTGGACGTCTGGACGTCCTGGTCAACAACGCCGGGATCGCCGGCGCGAACAAGCCGACCCACGAACTCACCGAAGCCGAATGGGACCGGGTGCAGGCGATCAACGTGAAGGGCGTGTTCTTCTGCACCAAGCACGCCATCGCGCACCTGCGCGCGGCCGGTGGCGGCAGCATCATCAACCTTTCGTCGATCTACGGCCTGGTCGGCGCGGCGGACGTGCCGCCCTACCACGCGTCCAAAGGTGCGGTGCGCCTGATGAGCAAGACCGACGCACTGCTCTACGCAGCCGACCGCATCCGGGTCAATTCGATCCACCCCGGCTTCATCTGGACGCCCATGGTCGAGCAGCACATCGCCTCGATGGGCGGCGACCCGGCGCAGCACCGGCGCGAGACCAGCGCGCTGCACCCGCTGGGCCACATGGGCGAGCCCGACGACATCGCCTGGGGCGTGGTCTACCTGGCTTCCGACGAATCGAAGTTCGTGACCGGCAGCGAGCTGGTCATCGATGGCGGCTATACCTGCCGCTGACCATCCACCGCTGGAGGATTCCATCATGTTCAAGCACATTTTGCTGCCCACCGACGGGTCCGAGCTGTCGCTGCGCGCGGTCGACACCGGCATCGAGCTGGCCGCCAGGCTGGGCGCCCGGGTGTACGCGTTCCACGTCATCGCGCCGTTCCCCGCTTCGGTCTACTTCGCCGAGTTCGTCATGGCCAACGAGCCGGGCTACACCCGCGAAGCTATCGCCAACGCCGAACGCTACCTGGCCGACGTGCGCGGACGCGCGCAGGCCGCCGGCGTCGCCTGCGAGGGCAGCCACGAGATCGATGCGCGGCCCTATTCGGCCATCGTCGGCGCCGCGCGCAAACAGCAGTGCGATCTGATCGTGATGGCCTCGCACGGCTGGCGCGGCTTCGACCGGCTGCTGCTGGGCAGCGAGACGCACAAGGTGATCCTGAACGGCGACGTGCCGGTACTGGTTTGCCGCTGAGCGAGCAACGGCCAGCAGGCCGCGACATGAACGGGAAGGCAGCGCCGCCCGCCCACCGCGGTCTGGACCCGGCCGAGGCGGCACGCCGATTGGCGGCACACGGCCCGAACCTGCTGCCGGGCAGCGCACCCAGGAGCATGCTCGCGATCGCCGGCGGGGTGCTGACCGAGCCGATGTTCCTGATGCTGCTGGTCGCCGGCGGCCTGTACCTGGCCTTGGGCGACCGCGCCGAGGCGGCGTTCCTGCTGTCGTTCGTGTTCGTCGTCATCGGCATCACGCTGGCGCAGGAGGTGCTGCACGAGGGCGACCGCATCGCCGCCGATGCGCTGCTGCTGGACGGCCATCTCGACGTCAACGAATCGCTGCTCACCGGCGAGGCGGTGCCGGTCACCAAGCTCCCCGGCGAGGACACCGGCCAGCTGTTCGCCAGCACCGTGGCGACCAAGGGCGTCGGTGTGGCCGAGGTCCGTGCCATCGCCGGCGCCACCGCGGTCGGCCGGATCGGCCAGGCACTGGCCGCCACCGTCGAACCGGCATCCGGGCTGCAACGGGCCTCGCGCCGGCTGATCCGCAACATAACCGTCGTCGGCCTGCTGCTGGCCGCGGCGTACGCGCTGCTTGGCTGGCTGTGGGACGGTCACGGCCTGCTGGAAAGCGTGCTCGCCGGTATCGCGCTGACCATGGCGATCCTGCCGGAAGAGATTCCGGTGATCCTCACCGTGTTCCTCGCGCTGGGCGCGTGGCGGATCTCCCGGCACAAGGTGTTGACCCGTCGCGTGCCCGCGGTGGAGGCGTTGGGCGCGATCTCGGTGCTGGCGGTGGACAAGACCGGTACGCTGACCCAGAACCGCATGCAGGTGGCCGAGTTGCGCCTGCTCGACGGCAGCGCGCACGACCGGGATGCACGCGAACTGCCCGAGCCGTTCCACGCGCTGGTCGAGTTCGCCATGCTGGCCACGCCGGCCGATCCGTTCGACCCGATGGAGAAGGCGATCCAGCAGTTCGGCCTGCGCTGGCTCACCGGCACCGAGCACGTGCATGCGGAGTGGGCGCCGGAGTTCGAGTACGCGCTGTCGCCGGAGATCCTGGCGATGACCCACGTGTTCCGCGGCGAC
>CALCWL010000530.1 GCA_937906285.1 uncultured Rhodanobacter sp.
GTTGGGGTCGCGGAACGCCAGCAGGCCGTAGCCGAGCAGCAGCGCGATGCAGGCGTAGCCGCCGCGGGCGCGCGCATGCACGCCGGCCACGGCCTTGAAGATGTGGTCCGGGGTCAGCTCCATGCGGTCCTGGATCTGCAGCTCGTGCGCGAGCACATTGAGCAGCACCTCGGAATCGGAATCGGTGTTGATGTGGCGGCGGTCGCCCTCGAACATCTCGCGCCGCAGTGCGTCGGTGTTGACCAGGTTGCCGTTGTGCGCGAAGGCGATGCCGTACGGCGAGTTCACGTACAGCGGTTGCGCCTCGGCCGAACCCTCCGAACCGGCGGTGGGGTAGCGGCAATGGCCGATGCCGATGCGCCCGCGCAACTCGCCCATCGCACGCTGGCCGAACACGTCGCGCACCAGGCCGTTGCCCTTGTGCAGGCGCAGGCGCGAGCCGTCCACCGTGGCGATGCCGGCGGCGTCCTGGCCGCGGTGCTGCAACACCGTCAAACCGTCATAAAGCGCCGATGCCACTTCCGTGGTACCGACGATGCCGATGATTCCGCACATGATGGGTGGCCTGTTTCGGGATTGCTGATTCTATGGGTGCCGCGCGCGCGGCGGCGTGCTGGCGGCGCTGGCCGGCGCGGCGGGAGTGCCTGGCCGTGCAGAAATGGGGGCGTGCAGCCGCTCGCTCAAGCCGTCCACCTGGTTGAGCAGCTCGGCTGGCGTCACACGATCGAGCAGGTTCGGCGCCGTCGAAGACCCGGCGGGCCCGTGCGACAGCGCCGGCGCCGACTTGAGCCTGTCCAGCACCGCGTCGGGATGCAGATGGTCGCCCACGCTGGCCGGGATGTTCTGCCCCAGCCACGCCGCGGCGACCTGGAACTGCGGCAACAGCACGGATTGCTGCCACCACGGCTCGCGCGTCACCGCGGTGAGCCCTACCAGGAACACCAGGATGGTGACTACCAGCGCGCCACGCACGAAACCGAACAACACGCCCAGCACGCGATCCACGCCGGTCAGGCCGGTGCTCCAGATCAGCCGCCGGGCGGCGAAGCGCACGAGCACCCCCAGCAGCAGGACGCCGAAGAAGCAGATCGCGTAGCCGAGACCGATGCGCGCCATCGGCAGCGAGATCGAGTTCTCGAACAAGGCCGCCATATCCGGGCCGAACACCACCGCCACCCAGAACGCGGCGATCCAGGCGACCAGCGACAGCACCTCCGCCACCAGTCCGCGCATCAGGCCGATCAGCACCGACAGCGCGAGAATGCCCAGGATGATTCCGTCGAGCCAGTTCATCCGTTGGATCGACGCGCACGGGTGGCATGACACGGTCGCCATCCGGGCGCGCCGACATGGCGGTGCTCAGGCCACGCCTGCCTGCAGACGCCGGACGCGTGACGGCCCACGTCAGGGCACCGAGACGACATTGCCATCCATGCCCAGCTTGGCCTTGATCTGGTCGTGCACGCGCTGGGCGTCGGCACGCTGGGTCTGCGGGCCGGCGCGCACGCGCCACAGGGTGCGGCCGCCGGACTGCACGGAGTCGACGAAGCCGTCGAAGCCGGCTGCGCGCAACTTGTCGCGCAAGGCGGTCGCGTCGGCCTGGCTGCTCACCGCCGCCAG
>CALCWL010000531.1 GCA_937906285.1 uncultured Rhodanobacter sp.
CGAGCAGCGTCGTTCCGGAGCGCGGCATGCCGACGATGAAGATCGGCTGCGGCCCCTCTTCATGCCGCACGCCCGGCGCCGACCTTACCAGCGAATCGGCGACCCGGATCAAGGCGTCCACCAGCGCGGTTTCGCCCTGGGCGTCGTAAGGCCTTACGCGGTGCATCAGCGCATTGCATCGCTGCAGCGCCGGCCACGCCTCGTCATACCGGCCCAGGTCGTCCAGCTCCTTGAACGCGGCCGCCTCGAACGCGGCGCGATTGGCCAGCTGCGCCGGAGTTCCGGCGTCGGCCGGGAGGCGCTGCAACTGCAGATGCAGGAAATCGAGGTGGTGGGTTTGCGCCGTCTGGCGACGCAGGTTGGCCCGTGCCAGCGCCGCATCGCCGAAGGCGGGCCAGCGGTCCAGGCAGGCGTCCAGGAGGCGGCCCGCTTCGTCGGTTTCGCCGGCAAACTGCCGCAGCATGGCCTGCAGATGGAGTTCGCGCGGCGCGTCCGCACCCGCGGCCACCGCGCGATCGATCATCCGCCGCGCGGCCGGGACGTCCCTCATGCCCCAGCGCAAATGGGCCTGCTCGGCCAGCAACATGGCGGGCAGATCCGCGGCGCGCTCCAGCCGATCCAGGCAGGATCGCGCCGCGACGACCTCGCCGGCAGCGGAAAGCCCGCGCGCCAACTGGATATCCAGCGACGGCGGCGGATCGTCGGATTGTGCGACCTCGAGCATCAAGGTGGTGGCGTCGCCCAGGCGCCCACAGCGCAGCAGCACTGCCGCAAGATCCATCTGCACGAACGGGTTGGCCGGAACCTGTCCAAGCAACGACTCCAGCGCCTCCCGCGCTGCGTCGAACTGCTGCTCGGCAAACCATTGCCGCGCTCGGCGGCCGAGCGGAAATGCCACTGTCTCCAGATGACGGTTCATGGCACAACGTCCGGATGCAAAACGATCGACCTCGCACTCGTCGGGCCGCAACCGGCCGCAGTCCGTGCAGTTTGCCACGGCACATCGACGCACATGGCCTGATGTCGCCAGCCGCGCATGGCGGAATAGCGGGATGTCGATCTGCCCGCCACTCGTTCGTCGCAGATCATGCAAGCCACGCCGCCCACAACCCGGAGAACACGCATGACCAGCAAGAACTCGATCTGCCTGTGGTACGACGGCGCTGCCCTGGAGGCCGCGACGTTCTACGCCAAAACCTTCCCCGACAGTGCTGTGGGGGCCATCCATCGTGCGCCGGGCGACTATCCCTCCGGCAAGGAAGGCGACGTGCTTACCGTCGAGTTCACGGTCATGGGCATCCCGTGCCTGGGCCTGAACGGTGGCCCGACCTTCCGGCACAACGAGTCGTTCTCCTTCCAGGTGGCGACCGACGACCAGGCCGAGACCGACCGCCTGTGGAACGCGATCATCGACAACGGCGGCCAGGCCAGCGCCTGCGGCTGGTGCAAGGACAAGTGGGGCCTGTCGTGGCAAATCACCCCGCGCGCGCTGACGGCGGCGATCACCGACTCCGACCCTGCCGTCGCCCGGCGCGCGTTCAACGCGATGATGGGCATGACGAAGATCGACATTGGCGCGATCGAGGCGGCCCGGCGCGGTTGACGCCTGCGGCGGTCTGCGCCGGTCCACCACCGACGAACACGTGATCGTGAAATTCGTGGAAGGCGGCCAGCCCCGGGCCGACCAGCGCCTGCCTCTCGTCGCGCACGGCAATCGGCCGCACGCGGCGACCAGGGCGTCGGGGCATCCCTCGCCGGGTTGAACGTCCCTCTCGCCTGTGCCTGCCGATCGTCTTCTATTCCAGGCTCAGGTCGTAGATGACCGTGGCCGGATCCCGAGGATCGAGGCGGCGCTGGAAGCCGATATTCGCCGCCAGGTGATCGCCGCCACCGGATCGGTCCGGTGCGTAGGCGCGCATGTGCCGAATGCCGCGGGCTCTGGCCGCGGCAATCAGGTGGCGCATCAGGAAGGAACCGACACCGCGCTTTCGCCACTCGTCGCTCACCGTGAGCGAAGCGTCGCAGCTGTCGCCGGCGGCATTGACATGAAACTGCGCAGCGCCGATCTGCTGCTCGCGCCCCTGCCGCGAGACCAGCGCGATGAAACCCACGGCACACGCCGGGTCGAGACGGGTGAGCTCGCGCGCGACCTCCGGCGTCGGATCGCGGACCAGGCCGAGGAAACGCGAACTGCGAAACGCGGGCGACAGATGAGTGAGAAATTCAAGCTCGAGCTCGGCGTCCTGCTCGCCGATCGACCGTATCTGCACAGCCGTGCCGTCCGGCAACCTCTCGTTCCAGCCCTCGCGCGGGGGTGCGTCGGTCGGCGCCATGACACGCTCCGTCATCAACCAGAGATTTCAGCCTAGCAGTTGCCCCCCACGGTCAATTGACCAGCATCAAGGGAACGGGCGTTGTCGCGCCGCCGGCCGGGGCTGCGGCATGGCGTCGGGTGCCTCCCCCGGGGAAAGGGTAACCGCGCCGTTCCGATGCCGTCATGTTGACGCCGATCAAATGGTGCCGGTGCCGGCGGACGATCATCCGGGTGTCGCCATGCCTCGGGATCCCTGGACCGAACGCGAGGTCATTTCCCCTGCCAGGCATCGACAGGCACGGCCGACGTTCCGGCCCGTGCCGCGTGTGCGGGCCACCGGCATTCATTCCCCGGAGACGCCACGGACATGGATGATTTCGATTGCCACCCCACTGCGGAGGGTCAGCGCATGTCGTCGATCAAGATGATTTCCCTCATGGTTCTGGCTTCCCTGGCAACCGGCCAGGCGTGGTCGCAAACCGCATTGATGAAGCAGGCCCAGGGCCTGTTCAAACCGATACCCGCCAGCGCGCCGCCACTGCCGGGCAATGCGGCGACCCCGGCCCGGACAGAGCTGGGCAAGATGCTGTACTTCGAGCCCCGGCTGTCCGAAAGCCACGCCATCAGCTGCAATTCATGCCACATGATCGGCATGGGCGGGGTCGATCTGCAGGAGACTTCGCTGGGCCATCGCTGGCAGCATGGAGGTCGCAATGCGCCGACCGTCTACAACGCGGTGTTCGACATCGCCCAATTCTGGGATGGACGCGCCAGGGACCTCGAACAGCAGGCTGGCGGTCCGCTGGTCAACCCGGTCGAGATGGACACCACCGAGACACACGTCGTCGAACAGCTCAAAGGGATCCCCGGCTACGCCGCCGTGTTCGCCCGGGCCTACCCGGGCGTGCCCGATCCGATCACGTTCGACAACGTGCGCAAGGCCATCGCCTTGTTCGAGGCCACCCTGATCACGCCGAACGCGCCATTCGATCGCTACCTCAAGGGCAACGAGAAAGCGCTCGACGCGAACCAGAAGGAAGGCCTGGCGCTATTCATCAACAAGGGCTGCGCGGCATGCCACAACGGCATCAACGTGGGCGGGGGCATGTACGCCCCGTTCGGCGTGGTCGAGCGGCCCGGTGCCGACATTCTCCCGCCGGGAGACAAGGGGCGCTTCGCAGTGACCAAGACGGTCAGCGACGAGTACGTGTTCCGGGTACCCTCGTTGCGCAACATCGCGCTGACCGCGCCCTATTTCCACACGGGCAAGGTGTGGGACCTTCGCCAGGCCGTCGCGATCATGGGCAGCAGCCAGCTCGGCGCGAAGCTGAGCGACGAGGAGGTCGGCAAGATCGAGCTTTTCCTCGGGGCTCTGAGTGGCGATCAGCCGAAGGTCGCGCTGCCGACCCTGCCACCCAGCGTCGCGACCACTCCGCGACCCAGGCCGTAGCCGGCCCAACCGGAGCCTATCCGAGGCGGCGACCCGCGCGTGCGCATACGCTTCCGCGACCCCCATGGCGGCATGCTTCCCTCGCCCATGCCGCCGCAGGATCCCGCCCATGCCCCGCACGAAAACCCTGAAATTGGCCACCTTCAACGTCAACGGCATCGGCACCCGCCTGCCCCACCTGCTCGACTGGCTCGGCAAGGAGAAGCCGGACATCGTGGCCTTGCAGGAGCTGAAAGCCAGCGACCAGGCCTTTCCCGCGGGCGCCCTGGAAAATGCCGGTTACGGCGCGATCTGGCACGGTCAGCCCTCGTGGAACGGCGTGGCTCTGCTCGGCCGCGGCACCACCCCGGTGGAAAGCCGCCGGGACCTGCCCGGCGACCCGGGCGACAAGCAGAGCCGCTACCTCGAGGCCGCCATCCACGGCATCGTCGTCGGCGGCCTTTACCTGCCCAACGGCAACCCCCAGCCGGGGCCGAAGTTCGACTACAAGCTGCAGTGGATGGAGCGGCTGCACCGCCATGCCGCAAGCATGGTGGATGTGCCGCACCCGGTCGCCCTGATGGGCGACTTCAACGTCATCCCCACCGACGCGGATGTCTACGACCCCAAGTCATTCCGCAAGGACGCGCTGCTGCAGCCGCAGTCAAGGCGCGCCTACGAACAACTGCTGGAGCAGGGCTGGACCGACTCGCTGCGGAAGTGGTTCGGCGACGAACGCATCTACACGTTCTGGGACTACTTCCGCCAGCACGCCGAACGCGATCGCGGGCTGCGCATCGATCACGTCCTGCTCAATCCGGTGCTGGCGAAACGCCTCAAGAAGGCCGGCGTGGACCGCTGGGTGCGGCTGCAGGAAAAGGCCAGCGACCACGCGCCCACCTGGGTCGAAGTGGCGGCAGGCTGAGCCCTGCCGCATTCGCCGGCTAGCTAGGCGGCAGGCATGGCCGCCATGTCCATCCAGAACGGCCCCCAGATGTGTCCATCCGGATCGGCCAGATCCCTGCCATACATGAAGCCCAATTCCTGCACGGGATTGATGTCGGCGGTGCCGCCGTGGGCCGCAGCCGCCTCGATCATGGCATCGACGGCTTGACGGTTGTCCAGCGCCAGCGCAAGCGAGACCTCGCTCGAGGTCGATGGCGGAATCGGGCGGTCGGTGAACGTGTGCCACTTGTCGTGGGTGAGCAGCATCACGTGGATCGCCTCGCTCCACACCATGCAGGCGGCGGTGTCGTCGGTGAACTGAGGGTTGTTGGCAAAACCGAGCGCCTCGTAGAACGCCATCGAGGCAGGCAGGTCGGAGACGGGCAGGTTGACGAAGATCATGCGGGCCACGGCGGATTTCCTCTGTGAGTGGTGCCACGGCGACGAACGGCCCGGACGGAAATCGACAACCGTGGCGGCGCGGGTCAGACCAGGCATCGCGCTTCGCCGGGTGTCCTCACATCTGCGCATCCCAGCGCTGCCCTGCAGGCGCGGCCATCGCCGGGACCAGTTCCGCCAGCGCCCTGGCGATCTCCGCCTGTCGGAACGGCTTGGCCAGGCGCGCGAGTCCCGCAGTGTCTTCCGCGGGCCCGCTGTAGCCGGTGATCAGCAGTACCGGCAGCTGCGGTTGCCGCCCGTGCAGGCGGCGCGCAAGTTCGGCGCCGTCCATGCGCGGCATCTTGTAGTCGGTCACCACGACATCCACCCGCAGGCCGTGCTGGATCTTGTCCAGCGCCTCGGCGGCGCCGCCGGCTTCCACCACCCGATGTCCCAGCTCGCCGAGCATCATGGCGATGCCGTCGCGCACGAATTGCTCGTCGTCGACGAGAAGGATGTCCAGCGCGCGGGTGGCGGAGCGCAGTGGACCCGCGTGTGCCTCATGCCGGAAAGGCGTTGCCGTGGCGGCGGAAGCCGCGGGCAGCCACAGCTCGACTCGCGTGCCCTGCCCCGGCGTGCTGGCGATCGCGAAGTGGCCGCCGAGCTGGGCGGCCAGGCCGTGCACCATGGACAGGCCCAGCCCGGTGCCGCGGCCGGTTTCCTTGGTCGAGAAGAAAGGCTCCACGGCGCGCTCCAGCGTCTCGCGATCCATGCCGGTACCGCTGTCGATCACGCTCACGCGCACGTAGTCGCGCACGGGAAGCTTTGGCAATTCGGCATCGGGAGCCACCACGTCGGCGGCAACTGTCAGCGTGCCGCCCGCGGGCATCGCGTCCCGCGCGTTGACGCACAGGTTCAACAGCGTCAGCTCCAGCTGGTTGGCATCGACCAGCGCCTTGGGCAGGTCGGGCACGCTGCTGATGCGCAGCTCGATGGCGACGCCGATCGAACTCCTGATCAGATCGCGCATGCCATCGAGCAGCGCCACCATGTCGACCGCCTGAGTCTGCAGGCTCTGGCGCCGCGCGAAGCCCAGCAGCCGCTGCACCAGCGTCTTGGCGCGCTCGGCCGATTGCAGCGCGCCGTCGATCAGGCGCGCGGCGCGGGCGTCGGCATCGCCATAGCGCCGCTGCAGCAGGTCCAGCGCACCGGTGATCGGCATCAACAGGTTGTTGAAATCGTGGGCCACGCCACCGGTGAGCTGGCCGATCGTTTCCAGCTTCTGCGCCTCGTGCAGCTTGGCCAGCGCTTCCTGGCGGGCTGCGGTTTCATCGCGCACGCGCTGTTCCAGGGTGGCCGTCAGCTCGCGCAGCGATTGCTCGGTGGCACGCTGTTCGGTCACGTCGGTGTGCACGCCGACCCATTCGACGAGGGCGCCATCACGGTCGAAGGTGGGAATGGCGCGCGTGCTGAATATGCGCCACTGCCCGTTCGCCACGCGCAGGCGGTGCTCGAACTGGTATACGCGCCGAGCTTCCACCGCAGCCTCCCACGCCGCAAGCGTGGGACCGACATCCCGCGGGTCCAGCGCGCGGGTCCAGCCATGCCCTTGGTACTCCTCCTGGCGCTGCCCGGTCAGCGCCGCCCAGGCCGTCTGCTCGCCCTGCATCTGGCCGTGCGCGTCACTGGTCCACAGCACACCTTGCACGGCCCGGACCGCCGCGCGGAAACGCTGCTCGCTGTCGTACAGGGCATCCAGGCGTGCGCGCGCGTCGTACTGCCGGCGGCGCCCGCGCAAGGCGGCGCGGGCCAGGCTGACCAGCGTGGTCGGATGGAAGGGACGCTCCAGGAAGGTGACGTTGCCCAGCACGGTCAGCAACCGGTGGGCGGCGGGGTTGCGTTCGATGCCGCCGCGACGGGTCAACAGGATGAACGGAAAATCCGACCATTGCGGCTGCGCTGCCAGCCAGTGAGCCATGGCATGCAGGTCGGCCTGCAACAGATGCTCTTCCGTCACGATCGCCAGACCCGCGCCGCCCTCCATCTCTCGAACCAGCTCGTCCAGCGACGGGCACACCCGGGAACGGTGCCCAGCTTCGGCAAGGATCGTGGCCGCCACCTCGGCATCGCGCCCGCGCGGGGCCAGGATCAACGCGCGTTCGGAGAAGGCGGGGATCACGCCCGATCCGCGAACAGGCGGCTTTCGGCATCGGCGCCGGAAAGCATGGGCACGCCACGCAGTACGCCCTGGAATCCGGTCAGCGGTTCGCCCAGTCGGAAGCCGTTGGCGCCGATGCGGTATTCGCGAATCGTGTCCTCGTGGGCGCTGGCACGCTTCTTCACCACCGATATGGCCCGCCGCACCCGCCCGGCGGCCTCGAAATAGCGCAGCAACACCACGGTATCGGCCAGGTACGTCACGTCCACCGGCGCCTTCATGTCGCCCACCAGTCCGTGCTGGGCGACGGTGAGGAAGGTGGTGACCGCGCGCCGGTTGAGAAACTGCAGCAACTCGTGGATGTGCAGCACCAGCGCCTGCTCTTCGGGCATGGCGGCCTGATAGCCGTTGAGGCTGTCGATCACCACCGTACGTGCCCCCGCCTCGACATGCTGGCGTGCCCGCGCGGAGAACTCGCCGGGCGTCATCTGCGCCGCGTCCACCTGTTCGATGACGAGCTGGCCGTCATCGACCATGCGGCGCAGGTCCATGCCCACGCCCAGCGCGCGCTGATAAAGCAGTCCCAGCTCCTCGTCGAACACGAACAGGGCGGCGCGCTCGCCACGCTCCACCGCGCCGGTGATGAAGGTCAGCGTCAACAGCGACTTGCCGGTGCCGGCCGGGCCGAGTACCAGCACGCTGGAGCCACGCTCGATGCCGCCGCCCAGCAAGGCATTGAGCTCTTTCGACGCGCTGCCCAGCTTGTCGCGCGCATAGCCTTCGGTTTGCCGTTCGCCAGCGACCAGGCGCGGAAAGACCGTTACGCCGCCCTTGCGGATCACGAAATCGTGGTAGCCGCCCCGGAAATGCCGGGCACGATACTTCACCACGCGAAGCCGGCGGCGCTCCGCGCCGTAGTCGGGCGACAATTCCTCCAGCCGGACCACCCCGTGCGCGATGCTGTGCACGGTGCGGTCATTCACCTCGCTGCTGAGGTCGTCGAGCATCAGCACGGTGGCGTCGTTGCGGGCGAAGTAATGCTTGAGCGTCAGGATCTGGCGCCGGTAGCGCAACGAGCTCTGCGCCAGCAGGCGGATTTCCGACAGGCTGTCGAGCACCATGCGGTCCGGCACCACGCGCTCGTACGCCTCGAAGATCCGGCCGGTCGTCTCGCCCAGTTCCAGGTCGGAGGAATACAGCAGGCTCTGCTGCTGGGCTTCGTCCAGCAGGTTTTCCGGCGGCACCAGTTCGAAGATGTCCACCCCGTCCAGCGACCAGCCATGCGACGCCGCGGTGGCGCGCAGCTCGGCCTCGGTCTCGGACATCGTCACGTAGAGCACGCGCTCGCCCGCGTCGCGACCCGCCAGCAGGAACTGCAGGCCGATCGTGGTCTTGCCCGTGCCGGGATTGCCTTCCAGCAGGAACAGCCGGCCTTTCTCAAAACCGCCTTCCAGCACATCGTCGAGCCCGGTTATCCCGAGCAGGGCATGGTCAGTCAGGTGCTCGTTCAAGCCGCAATTCCTCCGGGATGAAAACACGGGTCATCTCGTAGCACAGCCCACCTCGCGGCAACGCGAAGGCGCGACACGCAGACGCCTGCGAACAGGTGGGGTTCATCCTCGGGCATGCGGGCGTGAAAGGAATGTCACGCCCCACCCTTTGCAGTCACGCAGGCTGTCTGGTGCCCGACCGGAAGGTGCGCCCGCATAAGCACGCTGGCGTAACGGCCAGCCATTGCGGAGAACTCCACGCCGCCACGGACGAGCGCGCCGTGCCGTCGGGATGCGCGCGGACGGGCGCCGTCGCACGCACAGCCGCCGGTGCATGCCGTCCTGCTGGGACTCCTTTCATGAAAGCTGTCGGGCAAGCCGGGCGTCGGTGGCCCGGGGCCGGCAGCCGGCCCCGGAACGCCGTCGGCATCTCCATTCAGCCACGCGATCGCACGACCATCCAGGCCATCAGCAGCACGGCGACCAGCACGCCCACGGAGGCCAGCCCGAGCAGCGGCCCGAGCGTGGATTCGGGAACGACACCGCCGTAAAGCAGCACCAGGCCGACGAACATCACCAGCGCCGCGAGCTGGTGCAGATAGAACTGGAAGCCGGCGACCCGCCCGCGCCGACGAGCCACAGCTTGTGCACCAAGGCGTAGATGAAGGACACCACGAAACCCACCAGCAGGATATGCGCGTGGGCAACAAACAATGTGTGGTCGTGCGAGGCCGCCATATGGATGCCGAGCCCCATGCCGGCGATGGCATAGGCAAAACCGCAGAGCAGAAACTTCCGATCGAGCGTCATGTCGTTTCCCCTGGTAGCCCGTCACCGGCGCCGATGTCGCACGATGCGCTGCCGGCCGCGCACCGCCGCCGGGCGATTGTGCTCCAGTTTCCGGCAAGACCGGAATGCCGGCCCGCGCCGCCGCGCAGCCCGCCGGCCAAACCGATCAGCCGCCAAAAACCACCCACTCAGCGCGCGGCGCCCTCGGGCGGCGGCTGCAGTTTCTGCTGCAACGCCTCCAGATCCGCGATCACGTTCTCCAGCGCATCATGCAGCTGGCCCTGGCGATTCATCAGATCGTCGATCTTGTCGGTCTGCTTCAGCTTCGACAACTCGCCGTCGAACAGCAGCCAGATCGCGGTCAGGTGCTCGACATTGTTCTTCGCGTAGTGGCGCATCTCCTTGAGCTGCGCCAGCGTGTCGGTCACGTGATCGAGTTGCTTGCCGGCATTTTCATCGGCCATGACATGCTCCCGGGAATAGTGCAGCCATGCTACGAACGCAGCCTCCACGGCAACGTGAAGCCGCCGTGCCGCTTTCGTTCAGCGCAGCCGATGCACGCCGCTCCGCCGCTTCTTCAACCCGGTGCGTCCGGCTCCCAGCGCAACAGCTCACCCGGCTGGCATTCCAGCACCTCGCACAACGCCGCCAGGGTGGTGAACCGCACGGCCTTGGCGCGGCCGTTCTTGAGCACCGCCAGGTTCGCGGGCGTGATGCCGATGCGCTCGGCCAGCGTGCCGACGGCCATCTTGCGGCGGGCGAGCATGACGTCGATGTCCACCACGATGGCCATCAGATCACCTCGTCCAGTTCGGATTGCAGATACCTGGCCCGGGAATCCAGCGCTACCGCCTGCTTGAGCAGCATGCGCAGCACCAGCACGATCAGCGCCACCCCGGCGATCACCAGCGACGCGCCGCAGATCATCGCCACGAGTCCGGGGGCGATTTCGTCCCCCGGGGTGGTCCGGTTGCTGTGCGCGGCCACCACAGCGATACCGAAGGTCAGCACCGAGGCTGACGCGATCGCCCCGATCACGATGTCGACATAGCGAAATGCCGCCAGCGAAAACACCGTCCCGCGCCGGACCATGGTCAGCAGCCGCCAGATGCACACCGCGGTCACCTGCATCGTCGCCACGCCCAGGATGACGATCACCACCAGCGGAATCCGCACGTCCGCACGCGCCGCTTCCAGGTCCTGCCACAACAGCGGCGCGATCACGCCCTGCACCACCAAAGAGCCCGCCAGCGCGATCGCGATCACGCCCCGCAGCAGCCGCACTGCAAGATTGCCCATCGCCCGCTCCCCATGTCGTATGGAGATCGCAATATATCGTAAAACGGTAGATTTACAACGTTATACGATGCAATCGCCTGCCCCCGTTCCCGCTGCGCGTAGCCCGCGCAGGGAGCGGAGTCGAAGCGTCGGCGGGGCCGCCACCGACGGCGCGGCGTCCGGCCTGGGTCCCGGGTGGACGGGCCCGCAAGCAGTGCCATTCGAAACCTGGCCCGATCCGCCTTGTTCTTCTGGTCTATGCTCACGCCCCGGCGTCGCAAGCCGCCTCCGGGTCCGCGGGAAGGGTTCAACCCACTTGTTGATCGCTGGCCACCATCAACCTTTGTGCAGCCGGGATTGCGGACCTTCGGCATTCATTGCATGGAGGTTGTCATGAAGAACCTGCCCGCCCGCCCGCACCTGGACCATCTGAAGAAGCAGGCCAAGCGGCTGCTGGAGGACGTCCGCCGCGGCGTGCCCGAGGCGCTCGAACGCGTTCGCCTTGCCCTGCCCGCCGCTGCCCGGCTCGATCACCCCGCGATCGCCGCAATGAAGCTGCGCCTGCACGACGCGCAGTCATGCATCGCACGCGAGTACGGTTTCGGCTCGTGGCCGCAGTTGAAGGATTACGTCGCACTGCAGGCCGCCTCGGTCGACACGCTCGCACGCAAACGCCAGTGGATGCACTGGGCCTTCGGCCACGGCTACCGGACGGCCAAACCCGCCTTGGCCGAACGCCTGCTACGCGAGCATCCGGACCTGCTCGCCGGCGAGCCCGAGCTGGCCTGCGCCATCGGCGACGTCGCCACGGTGCAGGCCGCCCTCGCGGCCGATCCCGCCTGGGCCAATGCGGCCCGCGCCGGGAACGGCATGCCGCCGCTGGCCTGCGCCACCTTTTCCGGACTGATCGCCCTGCCCGGGTATGCGCCGGGCATCCGCGCCTGCGTGGACCTGCTGCTCGATGCCGGCGCCGATCCGGATGCGCGATGGATCGATCCGGAGCTGCCGCACGAGCCACTCGGCGTCCTGTACGGCGCCGCCGGTCGCCACCACGACGTCGCACTCACGCGGCGACTGCTGCAGGCCGGCGCCGACCCCAACGACAACGAATCGCTCTACCACGCCACCGAGATCGCCGACAGCAGCATCGTCCGCCTGCTGCTCGAAGCCGGCGCCCGCGTCACCGGCTGCAACGCGCTGTTCCGCGCGCTCGATCATGAGCATCCCGACACGGTGCGCCTGCTGCTCGCCCACGGCGGCGACCCGAACGAACCCGGCCC
>CALCWL010000532.1 GCA_937906285.1 uncultured Rhodanobacter sp.
CTGGTGCTGGCGCCCACGCGCGAGCTGGCGATCCAGGTGGCCGAGGCGTTCCAGACCTATGCCGCGCACATCCCCGGTTTCCAGGTGCTGCCGATCTACGGCGGCCAGAGCTACGGCCCGCAGCTGCATTCGCTGAAGCGCGGCGTGCACGTCGTGGTCGGCACGCCGGGCCGCGTGATCGACCATCTGGACAAGGGCACGCTGGATCTTTCCGAGCTGAAATTCCTGGTGCTCGACGAAGCCGACGAGATGCTGCGCATGGGCTTCATCGACGACGTCGAGAAGGTGCTGCAGGCCACCCCGCCGGGGCGCCAGGTCGCGCTGTTCTCGGCGACCATGCCCGCGCCGATCCGCAAGATCGCGCAGCGCCATCTGAAGGAGCCGGTCGAGGTCACCATCAAGGCGGCCACCACCACCGCGGCGAACATCCACCAGCGCTACTGGTTCGTCAGCGGCATGCACAAGCTCGACGCCTTGACCCGCATCCTCGAGGCCGAGCCGTTCGACGCGATGATCATCTTCGCGCGCACCAAGCAGGCCACCGAGGAGCTGGCCGAGAAGCTGCAGGCGCGTGGCCTGGCCGCCGCCGCGATCAACGGCGACATCGCCCAGGCGCAGCGCGAGCGGGTGATCCAGCAGCTGAAGGACGGCAAGCTCGACATCCTGGTCGCCACCGACGTGGCGGCGCGTGGACTGGACGTGGAGCGGATCAGCCACGTGCTGAACTACGACATCCCGTACGACACCGAAAGCTACGTGCACCGCATCGGCCGTACCGGCCGCGCGGGGCGCAACGGCGAAGCGATCCTGTTCGTCAGCCCGCGCGAGCGCGGCATGCTGCACGCGATTGAGCGCGCCACGCGCCAGCCGATCGAGCAGATGCAGCTGCCGTCGGTGGAAGTGGTCAACGACGTACGCATCGGCAAGTTCAAGCAACGCATCACCGACATGCTGGCGCAGGGCGACCTCGGCGAATTCCAGAGGCTGATCGAGCAGTACGAGCAGGAACACAACGTGCCGGCGGTGGAGATCGCCGCCGCGCTGGCGCGCATCGCCCAGGGCGACCAGCCGCTGCTGCTGGCGCCGCCGCCCAAGCGCGAGAAATACGAGCCGGCCACGCGCGAACACAAGCCACGCGAACGCGACAGCGCCAGCCGCACGACCCGCGAACACAAACCGCGCAGTCACCAAGACGCGCCGCCGCGCGAGTCCGCCCAGCGCCCGCTGCGCGCGCACGCCACCGAGCAGGGCAAGCGCACCTACCGCATCGAGGTCGGCCACGAGCATGGCGTGAAACCGGGCAACATCATCGGCGCGATCGCCAATGAGGCCGGCCTGGACAGCCAGTACATCGGCCGCCTCAGCATCCGCGACCACTACAGCCTGATCGACCTGCCCGAAGGCATGCCGAAGGAAATCTTCGAGCACCTGAAGAAAGTGTGGGTGGTACAGCAGCAGTTGCGCATCCACGAGTGGGACGGCAACGACACCGGCCCCAGCGCACCGCCCGCGCGTCACGCCACCGGCCACAAACCGGGCGGCCACAAGTCCGGTGGATTCAGGACCGGCAGCGCCAAACCGCGCACGGGCGGCAGGCCGCCGCGCAAGTAAGGCCCGCCCGTGGAGCGCCAGGCCGCTCAGGCGCTTTGCGGCAGCGGTGGCTCGCCGGCGTCGAAGGGGTCGAGCCAGTCCTCCGGCTGCAATACCGGCAAGCCGTGCGCCAGACGGGCCTTGTCGCACTGCGGGCTGGCCGCACCGAACTCCCACGAGGGTTGCACCTCACGGCACACCGACGGCCGCAGCGGATAAATGCCGCACTGCGCGGCCTCGCCCACTACGCCCTGCAAGGCGGTGCAGCGCGGCTGCGCAGCCTGCGTGCCGCGCATCACGACGCGGTGCGGATCGAGCTTCTCGGTCAGTTCCGGCGGCACCTTGCCGCCCAGGAACGCTTCCGTCTCCGACCAATGAAAGGCCACGCGAAAGTGTGCGCAGCAGGCACCGCAACGCAAGCAGGGATGCAGCATCGAATCGAACCCGGGCG
>CALCWL010000533.1 GCA_937906285.1 uncultured Rhodanobacter sp.
TCGCCGCTGCTGGTCAATGCCGGCGGCTGGCTGGTGCACGAGCCCGGCGGCAATGCCGACGAGACGAAGATATTCAACGACAACTACGGTGACCTCGACGGCACGCCATACTCCGGCAACCGTCAGCTGTACAACGTCTTCTACGTGCGCAGCATGAGCGGCAGCTCCGTGGCGCAGCGTTTCGGCCAGGAGGCCAATACCACCGAAGACGACAACGTGCGCACCAAGGTGGCGGCTTACGAGGACGGTGGCGGCTACGTCTACATGCTGGCCACCAACCTGGAGGACATGTACCGCACGTTTTCCGCCGGGCCGGCGGTGTCGGCGTGGTCGCGGCAAGTCGTCTACCTGCGTCCGAACCGTTTCGTCGTCTACGACCGCACGACCGAAGGCAGCACCGGCTACGACCAGTACCTGGCGTGGCATTTTCCGGCCAACCCGGCCGCCGGCAGCGCGCCGTCGGGGCAGCACCGCTTCGACGTCAGCTACAACGGCCAGTACGTGGGCGCGATGACCACCGTGCTGCCAGCCGGCAACAAGACCACGACGGTGGGCATGTATCCGGGCGACAATCCGGTCAAGGCGTGGCAGGTGCAAGTGCGCCCGCCCGACACCAGCGCCAGCCAACGATGGCTGACCGTGTTCGACCTGTCCGGCACCGCCGCCAAGGTCGCCACGGCCAGCCCGGTGACGGTGAGCCAGGGCGGCATCGTCGGGGTGGAACTGCTGGCCAGCGACGGCAACGCCGTGGTGGTGAGCAGCAGCGGCGCTGCCGGTACCGCGCTCAGCGGCAACCTCGTCTACGGCGTGCAGCCGTTGTCGGCCTACCATGTGGTCACCGACCTGGTCCCGGACACCGGCTACACGGTGACCACTTCGGCCAACGCCGGATTGCGCAACGTCAATATCAGCGTGGGCGGTACCACCATGAGCAGCGACAAGGGTGTGCTCAGCTTCTACGTGACGACCGACGGCACGGTGCAGGGCAACCCGCCGCCCCCGCCGACGCCGGTTTACGTCCCGGTGCCGATCAGCTCGCTGCCGGTCCCCGGCTTTCCGGCGCCGTACAAACCCGGTAGCTGAGCCGGGTCGCGACCGGCGTTCGCGCCGGTTGCGGCTTCACTTTGGCATGGTGATCGCCACAGGCCGAGACGACGTCCCGCAAACGCGCTTGAAGCGCAGCGCCGTGCGCTCACCGGACCTGCGGTGCGCCGTCGCGCGCATTGACATGCAGCGGGTACAGCGGCGAGCTGTACCAGTCGACCACCTTGCCGTTCTCGAAGCGCACCCATGACGGGCCGTACTCCCATCGCTGGTCGTTGGCCATCAGCGTGGGCTCGCCTTCGATGCTGCGCACGCTGGCGGCATCCATGCCCAGGCCCCACGCCAACCGTTCCGCCGGCGGTGTCGCTGCGGCGCGACGCGTCGCTGACGGCACCGTTTCGGCGAGCGGGGCCGCGGGCGGCGCGGGCGGTTCGCCCGGCCACAGCCACCATGCCGCGATGGCGGCAGCCGGCAGCAACAACCAGCGGCGGGAGCGTCGCCGCTTCGCGTTTCTCTGTTGCATCCCAGGTGCCGGCCCGGTTTCGCCCGCCGGTGGCGGAGACGGGCGCACACTTGCGGCGCCAGGCAGGCGTCCATGTGTGCGGTGGAACTCCATCGCCATGCCGTACATCGAGGTGAGCTGCTGCAGCCGTTGCGCCGCCACGCCGTGCGGATCCTCCCTGCGGCGATCGGGGTGCAGCACCGCCACCCGGCGCCGATACGCGTGCTTGAACTCGTCCAGGCCGCAGCCCGGCTCGAGACCAAGCAGCCGATAGAGATCCAGGAAGTCGGTCTCGCGCGCCACGTCGTGCTTCTCCCCATGCCGCCCGCCGCGCACCCTCGGTCACGCCGCTGCCGTGCGGGACTATACCTGTTCGGCGCAGAAGCGGAGCACGCGGCGAGTGCTCGTGCTAGCGTGGCGCACCGAAGCGCTGGGAGGTGCAACGATGTCCAGGGGCCTGTCCGCAAGCCTGCGCGGCGTGGTGCTCGACGTGGCCGAATTGCCGGGCGTGCGCCTGCTTGCGCGGCCGCTGTACTGGCGCCTGTTCGCCCGCGACGTGCTGCCCGGCAATGCCTACGGCGGCGTGTTTGCCAGTGTCGAGGCGGCGCGTGCCGGGGCCCCGGCATCGTTGCCGACCAGCTACGACCAGCCGCAGTCGGGCGAGCTCTACACCGACCGGCTGGAGCGCGTGCAGATCGTGGATTATCCGGTGTTGTTCTGGCTCTCGCGGCTGTTTGCCGGCGATGCGCGGAAGCTGTTCGACCTGGGCGGCAACGTGGGCACCAGCTATTTCGGCTTTCGCCATCACCTGCCGTATCCCGACGACCTGCGCTGGCTGGTGCACGACGTGCCCGCCGTGGTTGCGGCCGGACGCACGCTGGCCGAGCGCGAAGATGGCGCCGGCAAGCTGGGTTTCACCGATTCGCCGCAGGACGCCGACGGTAGCGACGTACTGCTCTGCAGCGGCGTGCTGCAGTACCTGGACTACTCGCTGCCGGAGCTGTTGCGATCGCTGGACGAACCGCCGCGCCACGTGCTGGTCAACGTGACGCCGCTGCACCCCGAGCGCAGCTTCGTGACCCTGCAGCGCGTCACCCGGCGCCGGATCGGCATCGCCAACTGCCCGTACCGGGTATCTGCGCTGGGCGCCTTCATCGACGAGTTCGCGGAGGCCGGATATCGCGTGGTCGATCACTGGTCGACGACCGAACGCCACATGCGCATTCCATTCCACCCGGATCATGCGGTCGAGCGCTACCACGGGTTCTGCTTCCGCCGCGCCTGACGCCGGGCGCCGGCGGGGCCAATGTCTGCGTTGGGCTTTCCATGTCCGGCGGGTTGGATATCGACGTCCCGGAAACATCGGAGTAGTGTGTACGCCCCTGAATCCGGCAGCCGTGCTCGCCGGAGCGCCAGTCATCACCATCTCGGGGGGACGCATGGATCCCTGTGAAGCCTTGATTGATCTGGACTGGAGCCAGTTCCAGCCATGGCGGGTGATGGCGGTCAGACACCACCTGCAATCCCAGCCGCTGCTGCAACGGGATGCCTTGCTTCAGCTGGCGAGCCGGATGGAGGCGGCCGGCCAGCTGCTTGAGATCGGCCAGGATGCCACGGCGGGTACGCCGTTCACGGCGCATGAGAGCAGTGCCGAGGCGATGCGCCGGATCGGCGAGATCAAGGGGTGGGCCTATCTGCGTTTCGTGCAGAGCGATCCCGAGTACCGTCGCCTCGTCGATACCGTGCTGGATTCGATCCGGCACCAGGTCGAGCGGCGCGACCCGGGGATGCACCATCGCGCCGGCTTCATCTTCATCTCGTCGCAGCGCATGGTCACGCCGTTCCATTTCGACTCGGAGCACAACTTCATCCTGCAGATGCAGGGACACAAGACCCTGTACGTCTGGGATGCGGACGATCTCGAGGTGATGGGCGAGCTGGCCCGCGACCTGTTCCATCTCAAGCGCGATCGCGAACTGTTCCGTTGGCGCGAGGAGTTCCGTGAGCGTGCCCACGTGTTCCATCTGGAACCGGGGACCGGTGCGTACATGCCGGCGACCAGCCCGCACATGGTCGAGGCCGGCGACGACCTGTCGGTCACCATGAGCTTCACCTACTACACCGACGCCACGCGACGTGACGCCCGGTTGCATCGGTTGCACGGCCTGGTGCGGTCGGTCGGCATCCGGCCACCCGCGGTGGGCGCGCATCCGGCGCTGGACGGCGCGGTCGGAATCCTGCTCGATGGCGCGCTGGCCGCGCGCCACCTGGTGCAGCGGCTGGCCGGGCATGCCGGCGGCAGCGGCAAACCGCCCTATGCCGGCATGACGCACTGAGTCCGCGTAGCGTCGCTTCCGTCCCTGCCGGGCCAGTCGATGGTCGTGCCCTCCGGGCGCGCGTGAAGCACGCCTTGCGGGGTGCGACGGCGCGGGGCACACTGCCGTCCGGTCCGGTGCGCACGGTACCGGTGGGGGTACAGGGGAGGGGGCATGGCCGAGCACTCGTCCAATTTGCTGGATGTGGACTGGGATGCGTTCGATCCCTGGAATATCCAGCCTGTCCGGCACCGGCTGGAGAGCCATTCCGCGCTGCAGTTGCCGCCGCTGATTGAACTGGGCAAGCGCCTTGAGGCGCGCGGCCGGGTTCGCTCGCACAGTCACGATGCCACCGCCGGCACGGGGTTCAATGATGCGCCCCAGCTGCATCCCAATGCCAAGGGCGTCGAGGCCACGCTGGCCGACATCGAGAACGCGGCAGCGTGGACGTCGCTGCTCAACGTGCAATCCGATCCGCAGTACCGCCTCGTCGTCGACGAAGTGCTGGACTCGATCCGGCCGCAGGTGGAGTCGGTCGATCCGGGCATGTGCTACCGCGCCGGCTGGATCTTCCTCACCTCGCCGCGGGCGGTGACGCCGTTCCACATGGACAAGGAACACAACTTCATCCTGCAGCTGCACGGCCGCAAGCGGATCTATGTCTGGGACCATCGCGACACCACGGTGGTCAGCGAACATGCCCGCGATCGCTTCCACCGCACCCATTCGCGCGAGCTGCTGCAGTGGCGCGAGGAGTATCGCGAGCGCGCGCAGGTGTTCGAGCTGGAACCGGGGATGGGCGCGTACATGCCCTCGACCAGTCCGCACATGGTCGAGAACGGGGACGGCCCGTCGATCACCATCAGCTTCACCTATTACACCCGCGCGACCCGACGCAAAGCGCTGCTGCATCGCACTCACGACATGCTGCGCCGGCTGGGCTGGGTGCCGCCGGCGGTGGGCCGCTTTCCGCTGTTGGACGCCGCCACACTGGCCGCCGGCGGGCTTTATACCGGCACCAAGCGGATGGTGCGCCGATTGGCCGGCGCATCCGCCGATTCGGATGCCGCGCCGTATGCCAAGGTCGCCGATTCGTGATGTCCGACCGGTCACGCGGCGGTCGCCGGGCTTGGCGGGTGCTCATGCTGGCCTGCATTCCGCTGACCGCGGCAGGCGTCGACCGGCCGACTCCTCCGGCGTCCGCGCTGCCGGTGCTCGGTGCCCACACCTTGTTGACGCAGGCCGATCATCGCGGCCGCAGCCCCGCCGTGACCGCGCCGCTCGACACCGCGCCGGTGGGCAGTGCGTTGCTGGTGCTCAATGGCGGCTTCGCCAGCAACGGGGCGGCGCCGACCGACAGTTATCGGCGGCACTGGACCCAGGTGGGCCCGACCGCCGTCTACGACGGTTACCAGGGCCGTTTCGACGTGAAGGCCTACGTATCGCTGACCGGCCCCGGCGGTCCGCACCACACGGTCAGCATCGACAAGCCGGGCCAGCCGGAGCGCGAGATCACCATTCCCTTCGTGGAAATCCGCAACGCCGGCGTGTTGCAGGATTTCGCCCAGAATTACCCCGCGCCGAACCTGATCCAGCGCATCGCGGGCAAGCTCAAGCGCACGGTGGAAGGCATCTTCGCCGAGCCGGCCGACACTTTCAGCGTGACCAGCGGCGAGGTCACCACCACCGGGCCGGCCACCTTGATCGCGGTGTGGTGGGGCGACGGCAACGTGCGCCAGATGACTGCGGTGCCGGACAACGGTTTCACCGTGATCGACAGCTATCTGCAGCTGCCGCCGATAAGCGGCGTGCA
>CALCWL010000534.1 GCA_937906285.1 uncultured Rhodanobacter sp.
CTTCTTCTTCGCCAAGGCGATCTTCGGCATCGTGCTGTACCGCGCCCGCGTGCCGTGCGGCTGGCGCGACACGCTGATGGCCTCGCTGGCCAGCATGGGCCTCTCCCACGCGATCGCCCGCGGCATCCTGCACGGGCTCACCCGCGAGAAGACCTCGTTCGTGGTCACCGCCAAGAGCCGGCGCCTGGGCGGCAGCAACTTCGCCGCGTTCGCGCCGGTGCGCGAGGAGCTGCTGATGGCGCTGGCGCTGATGCTGTGCATCGCCGGCATGGCCGAAGCCTTCGGTACGCGCTACATCGAAGGCACCTTGTGGATGATCATCCTCGCCGCGCAGTCGATTCCCTACGTGTCGGCGGTGGCCGGTGCGTGGATCGCGCACCGTTCGGGCGACAAGGCCGGTTGATGCGGCCTCGGCCGCATCGACCAACCAGGCATGACGCTCGAGTCACGATGCCGAGGCAACCCTCCGGCATTCATGCGAGCCCTACGCCGACTTGGGTAAGCTGCGGCGACCTGTCATCCCATCCGAGGACGCCCTTCGCGCATGCGCCGATGCCGCCGACGCCTGAGCCTGTTGCTGCCGTTGCTGATCCTCGCGTGGTCGGCGCACGCGGGCGTCGCGCTGCACGTGGACGGCGTGGAGGATCCGCTGAAGGCGGCCGTGATCGACCGCCTCGAGCTCTCGCAGTACGCCAAACGCGACGTTACCGCCGCGCAGGCGACGCGCCTGTACCAGCGTGTGCCGGAACAGGTGCGCGCGGCGCTGCAGCCCTACGGCTACTACGACGCCAGCGTCACCGGCGAGCTCAGGCAGGTCGGCGCGGATTGGCAGGTGGACCTGCACGTGACACCCGGCGAGCCGGTCAAGGTGGCGCAAGTCGAACTGCAACTGGATGACGCCGCCGGCAAGATCGCGCCCATCCGCCGTGCGCGGCGCGCGATCGAGCGGCTTGCAAGCAAGACGCTGAACCACCAAGCCTACGAGGAGGCACGCGACGCGATGAGCGCGCAGTTGACCGCCAACGGTTTCCTCGACGCCCGGCTGGTCACCCACCGGGTGGAGGTGAACCGCCGCGAGCGGCGCGCGGTGGTCAAGCTGGCCTGGGAAGCGGGCCCGCGCTACCGCTACGGCCAGGTGCGTTTCGAGGGTTCGCAGTTCAACGAGGGCTTCCTCGACCGCTACGTGCCGTTCCGCTCCGGCGACTATTTTGCGCAGGACCAGCTGCTGGCCTTGCAGCAGGCTCTGAACGGCGCCGATTACTTCGCCGTGGTCAACGTGCTGCCCGACGTCGACGAGGCGAAGCACGGCGTAGTCGACGTCACCGTGCAGCTGGCGCCGGCCAAGCGCACGATCTACACCGGCGGCCCTTTCATCGGCACCGACACCGGCTTCGGCATGCGCGGCGGCATCGAGCGGCGCTGGGTCAACCGGCGCGGGCACAAGTGGAAGAACGAGCTGGTGGTGGCGCAGCGGCTGAAGACGCTCTCGACCATGTACACCATCCCGCTGCCCGGCCCCAACCAGCGCAGCTACAACCTCGGCGCCAATTTCCGCGACGCCGACACCGACACCTCGCAATCGCGCACGCTGGAACTGGTCGGCAACGAAACGCGCCAGTGGCACGGCTGGACGCGCACACTGGGCGTGCATGCGCTGGCCGGTACCTTCACCGTGGGCAAGCGCGGGCGCGAGCCTGACAACACGCCGGGTATCGAACACGGCCGCAGCACCGAGGTGTTCGCCGAAGCCTCGCTGACCCGCAAGCAGGCCGACAACCCCGCGTTCGTGCGCCGGGGCTGGTCGCTGACCCTGGCCGCACGCAGCACCGCCGGCAGCCTGCTCTCCGACGCCAGCTTCAGCCAGATCAGCGCCGACGCCAAATGGATCCGCGCGTTCGGAGCGAAACAGCGCAACCGGCTGATCCTGCGCGGCAGCGCCGGCATCACCCGCACCGACGACTTCGCCGCGCTGCCGCCGCAACTGCGCTTCTTCGCCGGCGGCGACCGCTCGGTGCGCGGCTACGGCTACCAGTCGATCGGCCCGCGCAACAGCTACGACCGCGTCATCGGCGGGCGCAACCTGCTGGTGGCCAGCACCGAGGTGGAGCATTACTTCACCCGCAACTGGGGCATGGCGGCCTTCGTCGACGCCGGCAACGCCTACACCGGCACCGATTTCCGCCCGAAGATCGGCGCCGGCCTGGGCCTGCGCTGGCGCTCGCCGGTGGGCATGATCCGGCTCGACCTCGGCACGCCCATCCATGACTCCGACCATCACGGCATCGAGTTGCATGTGGTCATCGGGCCCGATTTGTGACTGGCCGGGAATAGGGAATAGGGAATAGGGAATCGGAGAAGCTCACATGAACACGGCGACCAACGAGGTGGCGAAGGAATACGCAGTGCGTGCTGCTCTTTCCTATTCTCTATTTTCTACTCCCCATTCCCTGCTTCTCCGCCCATGAAGTGGCTCAAACGCATCGCCATCGCATTTGCCGCCCTGCTGGTGGTGGTGGCGGTGGTGCTGTGGTGGGTGCTGGGCACCGGGTCGGGGCTGCGCTTTGCCCTGGCGCAGGCCGAATCGCTGAGTGGCGGTGCGCTGCAGGTGCAGCAGGCGCAGGGGCGGCTGGCGGGGCCGCTGCGGCTTTCCGGCGTGCGCTACGACGATGGCCACGGCACCGTGGTGGAGCTGGCGACGGTGCGGCTGGACCTGCACTTCTGGTCGCTGCTGGGCAAGCGCGTGCACCTGACCACGCTCGACGTCGCAGGTGTCGCGGTGGCCCTGCCCGCCGCGAGCACGGATGAAAGCGCAAGCTCCGGCAACCTGTCGCTGCACCTGCCGGTGGAGCTGATCGTGGACCGCGTGCACGTCGGCCCGATCAAGGTGGCGCAGGCCGGCAAGGACGTGTTTGCCGCCGATCGCCTCGACCTGGCCGGACGCTGGACCGACCGCGGCATCGAACTGCGCCAGCTCGCGCTGCGCGCGCCGGACGGTCACGCCAATCTCGCCGGCGAGCTGGTCTTCGGTCCCAGTTACCAAGGCAGCGGCACGCTGGGCTTCGCGTGGAACGCCGGCGACACCGACGTCGCCGGCACGCTCTCGGTGCACAGCGACGGCAAGTTGGCCACGCTGGATGCGGCGCTCACCGCACCGGCGCCGATGAAGCTGCATATCGAACTCGCCCAGACTGGCGAGTTCCGCTGGAAGGGCAAGCTGGAGACGCCGCGCTTCAATCCCGCACCGCTGCTCGGCGAAGGCGCGCTGCAATCGCTGGCCCTCTCGCTCAGCGGCCATGGCGATCGCCACGGCGGCACGCTCGAAGGCCAGCTCGACCTGAACCGGTATCGCGTGCTGCTGCAACCGCTACGCGCGCGGTTCGACCCCGGTTACCACACGCTGACGCTCGAACAACTGGGGCTCGGCTCGCCCCAGTTCAGGGGCAACGTGGAAGCGAGCGGCACCGTGCAACTCGACGCCAGGCCGCTCGCCGCCAACCTGCAGATCGGCTGGAGCGACCTGCAATTGCCGGCCGAGCTGGTCGGCCAGGTGCTGGCCAGCCGCGGTCAGCTCAAGGCCAGCGGCAGCGTCGACGCGTACCGGGTGCAAGGCGATCTGGAGCTGGGTCCGCCCGGCAAGCCGGCGCAGCTGTCGCTGGAGCTGGACGGCACGCCGCAAAGCCTGCAGGTGCGCACGTTCGAACTGAAACAAGCCAAGGGCCAGCTTCAGGCCAGCGGTCAGCTGATCCTGCAACCGGCGCTGGCGTGGCAGGCCGAAGTCCGCGCCACGGCGTTCGACCCCGGCCAGTTGCTGGCGCACTGGGAGGGCGCGCTGGATGCCGACATCGCCAGCCGAGGGCAGCGCATGGCCGGCGGCCTCGACGCCACGCTGGAGATCCGCAAGCTCGCCGGCAACCTGCGCAAGCGCGCGATCAGCGGCCACGGCGAGCTGCACCTGTCGCCGCAGCAGGTGCTGGACGGCCGTCTCGAACTCGCCTCCGGCGCCAGCTCGCTGCAGCTGACCGCGCGCCCCGGCACCAGCAACGACGCCGAACTGCAACTGGCGATCGCCTCGCTCGGCGACTGGCTGCC
>CALCWL010000535.1 GCA_937906285.1 uncultured Rhodanobacter sp.
CGGGAGTCACCGAGGGGCCGATCTTGACCGCAACCGGATTGCGGATGCCGCGGAAATACTCCACGTGCGCACCCTCCAGAGCAGCGGTACGCATGCCGATCCACGGGAAATGGGTGGACAGGTTGAACCAGCCCGGATTGCGCGGTACCTGGCGGGTCAGGGCCTGTTCGTAGTGCAGCAGCAGCGCCTCGTGCGAGGTGAAGAAATCCACCTTGGAGAAGCTGGCGATGGGCCCCGCCAGCGTTTCCATGAAATGCAGCGAGTCGCTGATTCCGGCGACCATCTTCCGGTATTCCGCAGCCAACGGGGAATGCTCGACCCAGGCCAGATCCCAGTACTCCGGATGACGCAGGTCGGCGAAACCGCCGTCGATCAGTGCGCGCACGAAATTCATCGTCAGGGCGGAATGCGCATGCGCCTGGATCAGCCGCTGCGGATCGGGTCGCCGTGCGGTGGCGGTGAACTCCTGGCTGTTGACCACGTCACCGCGGAAGCTCGGCAGACTCACGCCGTCGCGGACCTCGTTGTCCGCCGAACGCGGCTTGGCGTACTGCCCGGCGAAGCGGCCGACCCGCAGCACCGGCTTCTTCAGCCCATGCACCAGCACCAGGCTCATCTGCAGCAGCACCTTGAGCCGGTTGGAGATCACCGGACTAGTGCAGTCGGCAAAGCTTTCCGCGCAATCGCCGCCCTGCAACAGGAAGCGCTTTCCTTCCTGCGCCTCGGCCACCGCCTCCTTGAGCGCGAGCACCTCCCACGAGGTGACCAGCGGCGGCAACTCGGCCAGGTGCGCACCCGCCCTGGCCAGCTCGATCGGATCGTCGTAGCTCGGTTGCTGCAGGGCCGGGCGACGCTGCCAGGAGTCCGGCGTCCACGGCGCCGCACCGACACCGGCCACATCGGCGGCCACGGCGCCAACGCCGGAATCCCGCAACTTGTTCATGCGCGCGGCGTCCGACGGCGGACCGCTACCACCGTCAGCGCGGCGAGCAGCACAAACCACAGCAGCGTCCACGCCGGCATCGGCAAGCCCAGGATCGGCTCGACCGCGGCGCATTCGCCGGAACCGGTGAACACCATGCGCAACACCTTCGCGAACGGGAACGCGCTGAACATGTAATCCAGCGGCGGCCCGCAAGACGGAATCTGGTCGACCGGAAGCGACTGGATCCACAAGTGCCGTGCCGCCACCACGATGCCGAACCCCGCACCGATCCAGACGCCCGCGGCATAGATCCAGCGCACACCGCCGCGCGGCGCGTGCAACGCGCCGAGCAGGAAGAACACGCCCATCACGATGAAGCCGACGCGCTGGAAGATGCACAACGGACACGGCGTCATTTCCCAGACATATTCGGCATACAGCGCGAAGCCCATCAGGGCGGCGCACACCAGAAAGCCGACAGCGAAGCTGAAACGGTACGACCAGCGCAATGGGTTCATGAGGGCTTTGTTGCGTTGCGGGAAGATGACATTACCCGTTCGGCGCAGCGCTGTCAGCACGCGATGCTGCAGCAACCGCGGAGACGGACCGGTGCCGGATCAGAAAAAGCAAAACCCGGCACGAGGCCGGGTTTGCGTGACGCTTCGGGCGACAATCAAGTCGTCCGGCCGGCATCTCATTCCGCGTCGACGGACTCGACCTGCGGACGCCCCACCAGTTCGACGTACGCCATCGGTGCATTGTCGCCGTCGCGGAAGCCGCACTTGAGAATGCGCAGGTAACCGCCGGGACGCTCCATGTAACGCGGCCCGAGCTCGACGAAAAGCTTGCCCACCGCTTCCTTGTCGCGCAGGCGCGAGAAAGCGAGGCGGCGGTTGGCGACGCCGTCGGTCTTGGCCAGCGTGATCAGCGGTTCGGCGACGCGGCGAAGTTCCTTCGCCTTCGGCAGGGTGGTGCGGATCAGCTCATGCTTGAACAGCGACGAGGCCATGTTCTTGAACATCGCTTCGCGGTG